>JAJZKL010000285.1 GCA_021804185.1 Thermoplasmata archaeon
AACTGGTTATTCCTCGGAGACTGGCTGAATTCCCCATAAAGCATCCTTTCCAGGTCCTTGTCCGTGACTTCCACATATTCGCTTACAGTTGGGCTTTCCTTGAAGCTCCGAACCGGTGTCTTGAGAAATGCGAGAAATGAATCCCGCCTGAACTCAAAAGCTTCGTCATTGAGCCTTGTTTTTAATGTTTCCGGGTATGTCTCCATGAAAGATCATCCTACCGCGCCCATCTTGCTCATTTCAAGTTTTACCAGGCGGTTCATTTCAACTGCAAATTCCATGGGTATCTCCTTCATTACGTCATCCATGAAACCCAGGACGATCATGGAACTGGCCTCTTCCTCGCTCAGGCCCCTTGACCTCAGGTATGTGAGTTCTTCAGTACCTATCCTTCCAACTGTTGCTTCATGGCCGAATGTCGCTGTAGGTTCATATATTTCATCATGCGGGTATGTAAATGACGTGGATTCATCGTTTATGAGAAGGGCGTCACACTGGACATGACTCTTTGAATTTATTGCCCCCTTGTTCATCCTGAGCAGGCCTCTGTAAATGGCCTTTCCATCCTCTATACTGATACTCTTTGCCACTATCCTTGATGATGTGTGTGGAGCAAGGTGAATTGCCTTAGCACCGGTATCCTTTACTGTGCCAGGTCCCGCAAGTGATATGTTGAGGTTGTGTGTTGAAGCGTATGGACCTCTCAGGTATGATGAAGGATACAGCATTGTGACCTTTGAACCCAGGGATCCGCCAACCCATTCCATCTGGGCATTCTCCTCTACCCATGCTCTCTTCGTTGGCATGTTGTAAACACTCTTTGACCAGTTCTGAACGCTTGTGTATCTTGCCTGTGCATTCTTCTGCACGTAAATTTCCACGATTGCACTGTGGAGAGAATCGGTATCATATCTGGGTGCTGTGCATCCTTCAATGTAATGTACCTTTGATCCTTCGTCAGCAACCACTATTGTGTGCTCAAACTGACCTGTTGCCTCCCCGTTCATCCTGAAGTAAGTCTGAAGTGGCATATCGATCTGCACGCCCTTTGGAACATACAGGAAAGACCCTCCGCTCCATACTGCCGCATTGAGTGCTGCGAACTTGTTGTCTGATGCGGGAACAGCCTTACAGAAGTAGTTTTTCACAAGATCTGGGTGCTGCTTCAGCGCTGAGTCCAGATCCATGAAAACAACTCCCTTGTCTTCCCATACCTTCTTCAGGTTATGGTATACGCCTTCACTGTCATACTGTGCTACTGATCCGGCAAGGTATTTCTGTTCCATCTCTGGAACGCCAAGCTTCTGGAATGTGTTTTTTATATCATCAGGAACGTCTTCCCAGTTCCTGGCTTTGACTTCATCAGGCCTCGTATAGTAATGCGTGTTGTCCCAGTCGATTCCACTGAGATCCGGTCCCCATGTGGGCACAGGCTTTTTCATGAATATCTCAAGAGCCTTGAGACGGAATCTTCTCATCCAGTCAGGTTCTTTCTTGATTTCGGAAATTTCCTCCACAACTTGCCTGTTAAGGCCGATGCCTGTTGAATATATTGATTTGTCAGCGTCGTGAAATTCCCAGTCATCCTTTTTTATATTTGAAGATTTGAGGTCTTCAAGCAATTTTTCAATCTGTTCATCCTTTGATAGTTCTACTTCCATTTTCATTCACTCCTTATCCAATCGTATCCTTCATCCTCTATCTTTAGCGCCAGTGACTTTTCACCGTTCATGGTTATCTTGCCGTTCATCAGTATGTGAACAAATTCCGGGTCTATGTTCTTGAGAATTCTCTGGTAATGCGTGATTATGAGGAACCCCACATCCTGGCTGTAGTAATCCCTTATCTCGTCAGCAACAAGCTTCAGTGCGTCCACATCAAGACCTGAGTCGATCTCGTCCAGTATAACAATCTTTGGCCTGAGAATGACCATCTGGAGAATTTCGACCCTCTTTCTTTCCCCTCCAGAGAAACCGTCATTCACGGATCTTGAGAGAAACTCCTCATCAAGTCCGACCTTTTTCAGATGATCCTTGATCCTGCTCTGGAATTCACTGAGTGGAACTTTCTCTTCTGGGTGAAGCTGCTTATAGGCTGTCCTGAGAAAAGATGAAAGCTTGACACCTGTTACCGAAACCGGGTTCTGGAACGCAAGGAAAAGACCTGCCCTGGCCCTCTCTTCCGGGGTCCTGTTGGCCAGCTCCTTCCCATCAAGCTTTATTGAACCACCTGTAATTGTGTAGTTTGGATGCCCCATTAGGACATTTCCCAGTGTGCTTTTACCTGCACCGTTTGGACCCATAAGGGCATGAATTTCCCCGCCTTTGACAGTCAGGTTCACACCTTTAAGTATCTCCTTGTCTGCAACCGAGGCTCTGAGATCTTTGATAATTAATTCCGACATTGATTCTGACACCACTACTTTATACATTTTCTGTATTTAAACACTTTCTTATGTCTAAATTGACTAAAGTATATATAGCTGCTTTCGATTATTATGATGTAATGGTTGAATCAATATCTGAGAATAGTGATATCATAGGGATGCTTGGAAGGGTCAAGGAGAGCATCCTGAAAGAGCTCAGCTATTCTGAGAAAAGCACTGCTGAACTTTCGGAACTCCTTAAAATAAACAAGACTGCAGTAAAGGAGCACATGGATTACCTGGAAATGAAAGGGTATGTAAGATCATTTTTCAGGGGAGATGGAAGAGGCAGGCCCAGTAAATTTTATGAAATAACAGACAGGGGAATCGAACTCTTTCCCAAAAAATATGTGGCATTTGCATCCCTGCTGGTGGATACCCTTGAGAAGGAAATTGGAAAGGAAAAAGTCAATGTTATTCTTGCAAAGGTTGCAGATCGGCTCATTAGCGAGGCCGGATGGAAAGAGGGCGGAATAGTAAGCTCAATGTCAAGAAACGAAAAAATCCAGAAGCTTGAGCTTA
>JAJZKL010000286.1 GCA_021804185.1 Thermoplasmata archaeon
AACCATTCGCCGGATGGCCTTATCTCTGAAACTATCTTTTCGAGTTTTTTAATCGGCTCTTCCGACTTCTGCGCAGGGATGAATATGTCAATGTCCGAAGAAACTATCTGGAAGCCTACTCCATCCCTGTTCTTTATTATTGCGTAAGCTGCATTCAGAACTGTTGACACAATCCTGTCGTACATCTTGCCGTCAGGTGTTCCCTGGTTGACTCCATCGCCGTAGTCTATTACGAAGTATGTGTCTATCTGTTTTTCTTCCTCCATCTGCTTAATATAAAGATCGTCCAGATCTACGGCACCGTACCGGTTCCACGCGATGTACCTGAAATCGTCAGATTCCACGTATTGCCTAATTCCGTAGAAATCGTAACCCTGCCCGCTCTTCTTTGAGTGATGTATTCCCACAGTGAACAGGAAATTACTCAGACGTTCACTTCTCTGAGTATGTATATCGGCATAGGAAGGACCTATCTTTACTTCGTCTATCATCTCTATAATGGCACGGGTTATGCACAGCTTCATAGGATCCTGGGCAAATAATATCAGGGGGCCGATCTGGTATTTCCCGATAGCAATTGAAGCAATTTCATAGGTTATCCTCCTTCTTTCTCCCGGTGCAAGAGAGATATCGCCATCGTAGTCGCCGTCAATCCTGAATACATCAGAAAGGGTGTCGTAATAATGGAATGCGATAACTTTTTTAGTGGGATTTGTGAAAAACAATTCGATCTCTTTTTTCATGTACTTGCGTCCGTTGGGATTTAGCATTCTTCTCTCAGTTTTGATCCGGAAAAGGTCCCTTCCAGCGCCTTTGTTGAATATTATAATATCGGATGCCAGTACAAAGAAAAGTATGAGTGCAAAAATTATGAAGTAGCTGTACCCAAAAATTATTGCTTCCAGAACCGAATAAGTTACTGCAGACAGAATCGCGAATCCTGACTTCTTTATCATTTTGGAGACTCTACCTGTGACATCACGCTATCTATTACTCGTGTTACAACTCCGTAGGCATCTCCACCTCCATCGAGGAGCGCCTCTGGCCTGAGTATAAGTCTGTGGTTCAAGAGTTCCCTTGATAAATATCTAATATCTTCAGGAATGACATAGTCCCTGCCGTTGAGCATAGCATTTGCCTTTGCAGCCATTAGATACTTTGCTGAGGTTCTCGGGCTGGCACCTACCAGAATGAGGTCGTGTTCCCTTGTTTTGCGGATAGTGTCGACAATATAGGTTATTATTTCCTCACTTGCATAAACCTTTGACACTTCAGATCTCAGGCTTAATATCCTGTTTGCGTCAATAGAGTTATCAACTTCATCCCGGGGAACCGATAGTGATTTCAGGATACCCATCTCCTGTTCTCTTGAAGGATAGGTGAGTATTGATCTGAACAGGAACCTGTCTACTAGCGCTTCCGCAAGTGGGTATGTACCCTCCTGTTCAATGGGATTTTGTGTGGCTATCACGAGGAATGGCTGTGGAAGACTGTAATCATCTCCGCCGACCGATACCTTTTTTTCTTCCATGCCTTCAAGCAGCGCCGACTGAACCTTGGCAGGGGTTCTGTTTATTTCATCAGCGAGCAACACATTTGCGAAAATGGGCCCTTTTCTGAATTCCAGCTTCCTTGCCTCCAGGTTGAACACCATCGTTCCGGTTATGTCTGTGGGCAGCATATCGGGAGTAAATTGAATCCTCTTGAAATCCATGCACAGATTTGTGGCAAATTCACTGGCAAGCATGGTTTTTGCCAAGCCAGGAACTCCCTCAAGAAGGATATGATTATTGCTCAACAGGGAAATAAACATAAATCTGACAATCTTTTCTGAGCCGATAACTCTTTTTCCAATCGTTCTCTCTATTCTTCTTACTCCGTTCCTCAGATCTGTAACATCAACAAATTCAGTTTCTGTCATAATATTCTTTCCTCACCCTGTTCAAATTCCACAACATTGAATTTGGAGCTCCGCAGCCTGTTATAAAGGTTCAGGATGTCGTTAAATGTCGCTTTCCTGCCTTCGAGGCCGTTCTTCTTCCGTTTCTTACTGGTGGATTTACTCATATTGGAGTATTTCACGTATTTTTTTTCCAGTGCCTTGAAGCGATCGTGAAATTCCTTCAGCGACAAAAACTCCTGAGAAATAGGTTTCAGGAAATAGTTGTAATCGTCCAGCTGGGCTCTTTCAACTTCCCTGTTAAAGAAATCCTTAGGGATTATGAATTTCTCCCTTTTCTGTTCAAGCGTAGGGGGTCCGTCAATTTTTGTTTTTCTTGATGATCTCCTTATTGCCATGGATGTTACCATCAGGAGGCTTATAGGCACGATAAAACTCAGGAGGAAAAGAGGATTGCTATGAATATTGGACAAGAATTGCCCGAATAATTGTGTTATCACTGAAGATCCGCCTGCTGCCATCTAATCATCCCCTTATTTCAGATGAACCGGAAAAGTAAAGCCTCATTATATCCATATAATTGTATATTTCCGAGAAGCGATCTATCAACTCTTCCCCACTAAATCCTGCTTCCTTGGCAAATCTGGCCTTTTCATAATAGTTTAGATAAAATATCATCAGCTTCCTGAATGCTCCGATCCTGTTCTTCTGTTCTTCCCCTTCAATTTTAATTTCATCAAGAGATTCGATCATAGTTGAACTGTCAACGTACCCGATGTCGGGAACCCTGATCTTGAAACTTGCCAGTTCGCTCATAAAAAAGTGCCTGTTGCCAAGAGAAGAGTTTGCCTTTGAACCAAAGTATCTAGAATAATCGTCTCTCGCAGCTTTGAATGTAACTGTGGCGGCCTTTGCCATGTTATCCTCCCCTATGAGTTTTCTAGCTTCGAGCGCAGGAGGTATGTCACCAACGGTCTTTACCTCAACCACGGTTTCGACATTCTCACGTATGAATTTTCCTTTCCTAGTGCGATTCGATTT
>JAJZKL010000287.1 GCA_021804185.1 Thermoplasmata archaeon
TTATTCCAAACATTAAAGGTTACCTGAACACTTTTGAGGGATTTGATATCGGTAAGGTACTGGATGATTATATAGAAGCATATCAAGTAAGGCTTTCCGAGCAGTCAAAAGATAAGATCAAGTATTATCTAAGAAGAGATTTCGAAGGTCTTGGTGTAATTGAGGTAATAGTGAGAGATCCATACGTGGAGGATATTTCATGTGATGGATATAACGTTCCATTATTCGTATATCACAGAAAATATGGATCGATAAAGACAAACATAAATTTCCCTGATCCTGCTGTACTCAATTCATTTGTCATTAAGCTGGCTCAGATGTGCAACAAAGACATATCCGTAGCCGAGCCAATACTTGATGGTTCAACTCAACAGGGACATAGAGTCCAGGCAATCTATGGAAGTGAGATATCCACTCGAGGTTCCACATTTACAATGCGACTTTTCAGGGAGCGTCCTTTCACCCCTGTGGAACTTATAAAATATGGAACTGCAAACGCTGAAGTGGTTACTTATTTCTGGTATATGATTGAGAACCTGAGTTCAGCACTTATTGCAGGTGTACCGGCAGTGGGAAAAACATCAACGCTGAATGCATTACTTATGCTGGTTCCACCAAACACTAAAATTTTCAGCATAGAGGAGACAAGAGAGATAAACATACTTCATCAGAACTGGGTTGCGACATCCACAAGAGAATCAGATTTTGACACCAGAGATAACGGTCTCGCAAGGATCGATATGTTTGAGCTTGTGAAAATGGCAATGAGGCAGAGGCCCACATACATTGTCGTGGGAGAGGTAAGGGGAAGAGAAGCATCTTCGCTCTTCCAGGCCATGGCAACCGGTCATACAACGTATTCCACAATACATGCCGATTCTATGGAGGCTACTGTGAATAGACTGGAGAGCGCCCCTCTAAATATACCGAGAATTATGCTGACTTATCTAAACACTGTTATATTCAACAAATTCATAAGAAGCGGCGATTCTGTCGTAAGGAGGATAACGGAAGTGGATGAGATGTCCGGTTTCGACAATGAGACGAATGAAGTCATATACAACAAAGTTTTCACATATGACGCATTCAAGGGCAAACATTCATTTTCAGGATTCAGCAATCTCTACAAGAAAATCCAGTTCTCACGCGGCCTTACATCCGCGAAGTTCAGGGAGGAATTTGATTTCAGAAAGAAGCTTCTGGAAGAGATGGTTCGATCCGATCTGATAAACTATATCCAGATTTCAAAGGTGATCAATAATTATTACAAAGATCCTGATTATGCAATGAAGATGGCAACTGGAGAAGTAACATGACCGAAGGAGACGGATCCGAGGAGATTAACCAGAGAATTCAAACCAGAAGAAAACCACGGCAGCGAAAGCCGGTCATGTCTAAAGAACCGGTTGAGCCTGAATCCACACTTCATGATGAACCTGCAAAAATCGAGGAAACCTTGCCTAAGGAACCTGTTCCAAAATTCGAACAGATGCAGGAAACTGAGGGATTAAAACAAACTGAAAACGAAACTTCGGAATCCTTAGCCGGAGCTGAAAAAGAGACTTCGTCTGAGCCAGTGGAAGACATACTCTCCAGACAAGAGGATTTAACTGAGAAAGAAAAAGCTGAACCTGCTCAAACTTCAGTTCCGCCAGCGGAAGAATCCACTGTACCATCAGGAAAGAAAGCTGCAAAGGCAAAGAAAGAAAAAAAACAGAAAAAGGAAAAAAAGAAAAAAGCAGAGGACACGTCTGGTTCAGATACAAGCCTTCCGGCAGTTCCAAGTACAGCGGTTACAGATACAACGAAGAAGCCTAAAGGTATCAGTATATTCAGATTCACCAAGAAAAACGAATCCATAAGGCGCGCAAAGGAAGAGATAGAACAGAACCAGAGAAGGCTTTTTGGGACCGTGAGACCGGACCCAGTTTCCATACAGAGAATGACGAGGCCCCTGAGTGCCAGAACTACAATTGTTCAGAAGGTGTCGAATGTTCCAAAAATTCCAGGGCACATGAAAGTAGCACTGGCACTTTTCAGGGATTATTACACTCTTAGACCTATGAATCCAAAACTTGAAGAGAGTCTTCGTAAGTCAAAGATGCCCTATTCACCTGTTCAGTATATGTCAATGGTAACTCTATTCGCTCTCCTGTTTGGATTTATCGGTATGATAGCACTGGGCGTTGCCTATTACTTCATTGGAACCACTGCGTTATTCGGAGTGCCGGTTGTCGTGATCGGTGCCCTCATTGTTTATCTTCTCGGAGCAAGCATTCCATCATCAGCGATAAACAAGAGAAGGAAGAATATCGATACAAGGCTGCCAATGGCACTTGCATACATAGCCACTATGGCATCCGCGGAGGTGCCGGTAGAGACCATCATGTATGAGCTCGGGAAAAGTCCTCAGTATGGTGAAATAGCCAAGGAAGCTAGGGCAATATCAGCTTCTTCAAGACTGTTCGGAAATGATATTGTCACCGCTCTCAGGGAGGAGGCAAAATATTCTCCGTCTTTGAAGTTCGCTGAGTTTCTGTCAGGTATAACTGCTACTGTTACCTCTGGAGGGAACCTTAAAGACTATTTCACGATGAAGGCCAAGCAGTTTCAGTCTGAGCTCAGCACCCTGATAAAGCAGAACTCAGAATCTGTTGGAGTGCTTGCAGAGAGCTATGTGACAGTAGGTGTCGCATTTCCCCTTATGATGATCGTTATACTGGGGGTTCTTGCTGCTCTATCACCTTCCTCAGGTGGCGTCATAACAGTTCTTTACCTGATTGTGCTTATGATGGTACCGATGATAACATTTGTATTTGCCTTCCTTATTCAGAGCACTATTAAGGAGGTCAACATATGAAGAAAAAATACATTGCCTTGCTGATGTCATATATTGCAGCCCTGATTATAATGGTGCCCGCCCTTTCAATA
>JAJZKL010000288.1 GCA_021804185.1 Thermoplasmata archaeon
AGACGGAACAGGAATAGTCCATACATCACCCGCTTTTGGTGCGGATGACTTTGAAATAGGAAAAAAAATGGGGGTGAGTATTCTCAATCCTGTAAACCTGCAGGGGAAGTTTGCATCTCCAGAGATGCCATGGAATGGCATGTTCGTGAAGGATGCAGATGTGGAGATAATGAAATACCTCAAGGGCAAAGGACTTCTTCTTAAGAACGAGAAAATACTGCATACATATCCCTTCTGCTACAGATGTGGGTCACCGCTTCTCTACTACCCTCTGGATACATGGTTCATAAGAGTATCAACAATACGCGACCTGCTCATGGAAAACAACCAGCGGATAAACTGGATTCCCCCTTTCCTCAAGGACGGACGGTTTGGGAATTTTCTCGCTGAGGCCAAGGACTGGGCTTTGAGCAGAAACCGCTACTGGGGAACTCCCCTTCCAATATGGGTATGCGGAAACGGGCACAAATACGCAGTTGGAAGCAGGGAGGAGATAGTCAAAATGGGCGGGAAAGTGCCTGAAGATCTGCACAGGCCGTTCATAGATGACGTTGTGCTAAAATGCAACCAGTGCGGATCAGATATGAAAAGGGAGCCATATGTAATCGACACATGGTTTGATTCAGGGAGTTCACCATATGCCGCCGAACACTACCCATTCAACCGTGAATTTGATCCCGATGCCTCAATACCAGTGGATTTCATAACCGAGGCAATAGATCAGACAAGAGGCTGGTTCTACACAATGCATGTCATATCATCCCTTCTTTTTGGAAAAAATGCATACAGGAACGCATTCACAATCGATTTCATACTGGATGAACAGGGACGTAAGATGAGCAAGAGTAAGGGAAATTCAGTATACGCTCTTGATCTCGTAAAAGAATTCGGTGCAGACCCTGCAAGGCTATTCTTTTTCCAGGGAGCTCCCTGGAAACCCAAGATGCTTGATAAAAAATTCATAAGGGACACATCAAGAAAAATACTTGGGACACTTTCAAACATATATTCCTTCTTCGCATCAAACGCAAACCTTGACGGATACAGATACACAGGCCTTGTTGAATCCAGGAACATGCTGGACAGGTGGCTTCTTTCAAAGGTAAATTCTACAATCCAATCTGTCAGGAAGAACATGGAAAGTTTTGATATACATCTGGCATTGAAAGACATAGAGGATCTCATTGACAGGTTTTCAAATTTTTACCTGAGACTCTCGAGGAAGAGATTCTGGTCTGAGGATTTCAACCAGGAGAAAATAGCTGCATATTCAACAATGGTCTACTCCATGGACGTGATCCTGAAGATGCTCGCCCCCATTGTTCCGTTCTATTCTGATTATATGTACAGAAAGCTATCCAATAGTGGAGAGAGCATACATTTACAGAGTTATCCGGAACCGGACACTGCGTCCATAGATCCGGAACTTGAAAAGTCTCTGGAAAACGCATATGTATCCCTGGAACTGATCAGAAGAGTCAGGCAGGAGAGCAACATAAAGAACAGGCAGCCCCTGAAAGAGATTCTCATAAGTTCCCAGCAGGAAATGGACAGGGATCTGCTGGAGATACTTGAACCGGAGATGAATGCAAGAGAGGTGAAATTCATAGGTGAAAACGAAAAACCACTTGACATGAAACTGGGGCTTGTTCTTCAGAAGGCTGCTCCCATACTGAGGGACAGAACAAACAGCGTAAAGAAAATGGTGGAGAACAACAGGGAATTCATGGAAGCGTTTCTCAGGGAAGGACAGGTTACGGTGGACGGCGAAGTACTGAATGGTGACCTGCTGACAATAACTAAATCCCCAAAACCGGGCTACGGGTACACAAAAGACGATAAGTCTGGCACAGAGGTATTCATCAATCTGGATCTGGACGAAAAGCTGGAAGCAGAAGGATTTGCACGGGAAATCATCAGGAGGATACAGGTTATGAGGAAAGAGGCAAATCTGCCTTATGACGCCAGAATTGAAACGGTCATATCTCCCGGTGAAAGACAGGAACTGAGCTTGAGGTATTACGGGGAAATGATCAGCAATGAGACCCTCTCATCGAAGATTACAACAGGTAAAATAGAAGATGGAAAGGAATGGGACATAGAGGGTGAAACAGTGAGGATATCAATAAGGAAAGTCTGAAGGAACGGAATCATCTATGGCAAGAGCATTTGTTGTTGGGAGATTTCAACCATTCCATAATGGACATCTGGAAGTGGTTAGATCGATCCTGAAGGAGAATTCATCTGTTATAATAGGTATTGGAAGCGCACAGTATTCGCACACTCTCAAGGACCCATTCACTGCAGGAGAGAGGCACCTCATGATCACCACGACCCTGGAGAAGGAAGGGCTCTACGATTATTACCTCGTTCCGATTGAGGACGTCAATTCCAATCCACTGTGGGTCGCCCACGTTGAATCACTAACCCCCAGATTCAACAGGGTTTACACCAATAACTCCCTTGTCAGGAGACTTTTCCTTGAGAAAGGATATGAGGTTACGTCAATGGGGCTTATAAACAGGGACTTCTGGTCCGGTACAAGGATCAGGGAAAAGATGATTGACGGCAAAGACTGGAAAAAAGATGTTCCGGAAAGTGTTGCGGAAATAATAAATGAGATCGACGGAGTAAACAGAATCCGGGATCTTGCAAAAACAGACGAAGACGCATGATCTAACTGGAATAAATCATCTCCTCTATGATCTTCTGGTCTTCCAGTATATGATCAATGATACAGTACTCATCAGGCTGGTGGGCAACCTCCTTCACGGTTGTGCTCCACACGGCTGCATCCATGCCCTTCCTCCTGAAGAATGCAGCGCAAGTCCCTCCGCCTATTCCTACAACTCTCGGATCTTTTCCTTTGACCTTTCTTATTGCCTCCTTCAGCTCCTTAACAACCGTTGCATTTTCGTCAGTGGGAAA
>JAJZKL010000289.1 GCA_021804185.1 Thermoplasmata archaeon
AATACCGCAGGAAAGCCGTAAGGGAATACCAGGAAAAGGGATACAGGCAGTGGGCGGAAGAGAATAACTATGGCATGAGATGGCCCGGTACAGAGGGAATATTCTCTGCTGTGAAACGCAAATTCGGGGAGAACTGTGTGAGCAGATCCACCGAAGGCCTGGAAGCTGAGGGATACCAGAGAATCTGGGTGTACAACTACATGAATCAGAGGGCAAAGATGGAGGTGAAATCTCCGAATCAAAGATAATCTGAAAGGAAATTCAGGGATGAATAGCTCATATGGAGGATTTTAATGGGAATTGTTCAACAGTGCATAAACCTTCATAAATGTTATATAATATCAATGATTGATTGGAATCACATGACCAAAGTCAAGTATTATGCCAATCTGAGGCTGATTACAGGAAAAATCGATGATGAAATAGAAGCAGACGGGAAGACTGTAGAGGATATAATTCAGATGCTGTCCTCAAAGTACGGCGACAGCTTCAACAAACTGATGTTCAGCGACGGCATCCTCAGGGGAAATGTCATAATACTGATAAATGGACAGAACATAATCTTTAAAAATGGTGTAAAGGAAAAATTGGGGAATGGTGATCTGCTTGATATCTTTCCCCCTGTTGCCGGCGGATAATCAGATCTTGTAATAGCTGAGCCCAAGTTTGCTGATGGTATCGCTTTTTGGATATCCGCGTTCGTCCCATCCCCTGACCTCATAGTAATCTTTCAGAAGGTAGTCCATAGGTATTGTCCCACCCTTGTTCGGTCCCTTCTCCAGTGCAACCTTCACAAACCTGTCAGGGAGCTTGTCGTCTTCTGGCTTAATGCCGGCCTTAAGATTGAAAATCCTTTCGAGATTCCAAGTCCTTTCAGCAGCGGTCATGATCTCGTCCTTTGTGTAATCGAAACCGGTCACATCGTTAATCAATGCAAGATAGTCGTCGAGATTCAGAGCGAAAGACGGGAACTGGCAGAGCCCTGAAGAGTCCATCACCTCTGTGAAATCCTGCACATACTTGACCAGTGCAGCCTTGCCTTCCTTTTCTGTCGGTTTGGACACAGGCTGGACGCCCAGGATCTCGTTGGATATTGTATAGGCTCTCATGTGCGATCCGCCTATATTGCTTGTCGCATACTCCAGTCCAATCCCGTAAGCCCCTCTTGGATCATAGGCCGCTACCTCCTGACCCTTTACACTCATCGAAACGCTCTCGTCTCCATACTTTTTTGCAAGCCTAAGAGACCCTTCTGCCAGATCATTGCCAAAACCTTTCCTGTATGCAAGGTTGCTGGTTGCCTCCAGCACAAACGACTGGTTTCCGAATTTGGGCTTGGTTGGACCGACATTCTTGTCCGGTATCTTACCGTTCTCATACAGTTCCATTGCCGCAGAAATCGTATTTCCTGCGGTTATTGTATCATATCCAAGCCTGTCCGCATTATCGTTCGCAGCTATTATCGGATACAGATCATGCACGCCAACGTTTGGTCCCAGCGCCCAAGTGGATTCGTACTCAGGTCCCTCAGTCTCTCTCTCGTTATATCTTGAAACTCTTCCGCAGGCGATCGGGCATGCAAAACATGGAGTGTTCCGAATAAGGTATGTTGCTGCAAGATTCTCTCCGCTGACCATCTCAGCCAGTGGGTCCGAGCCTGAATCAAGGTAATTTTTATTTCCGTAAATTCCAGACTGATTTATTATATTCACCAGCACCTCTGTTCCGTAGGCCGGGAGTCCCTGACTTGTGACAGGGTTTTCCTTAATCTTTTTGAGCATCGCACTGAGAGTGTCCTTATACCTGCCTGCATGGCCTATATTTGGCATTTTTCCAGTTGAAGAGACAACAGCTTTAAGATTCTTTGAGCCCATCACAGCTCCCACGCCGTTCCTTCCTGCCGCCCTATGCTTGTCATTCATTATTGACGCGAATTTAACAAGATTCTCTCCTGCAGGTCCTATGCACGCAACCGAAACGTTCACACCAGTTTTCCTCTTCAGTTCATCGTCTGTTTCGAAAACATCCTTGCCCCAAAGATGAGTTGCATCCCTTATCTCCGCCTTTCCATCATGCACATAGAGATACACTGGATGATCAGCCTTTCCCTTGAATATGATCATGTCAAAACCCGAATGCTTCAATTTCGCTCCAAAAAATCCTCCTGAATTGCTTCTGGTTATGGTGCCCGTTAACGGGCTCTTGGTTACTGCCATGTACCTTGCTGCTGTCGGGGCACTTGTGCCAGTCAAGGGACCCGGAGCCATAATCAGGAGATTATCCGGTGACAGCGGATCGACCTTAGGATTAACCTCATCAACAAAATATCTTGTTGCAAGTCCCTGTCCACCTATATAATCTCTTGCCCATTGCATGTTCGTGTCTTCAATCTTTACCGTGCCCTTTGAAAGATCCACCCTCAGGAATTTACCCGTAAAACCACCAAAACTCATGAAACACCCACTTAATACAATCAATGTCATTATATACGGTTTTCCTCTGATTATGGTTCCATTTTTTTCATTCTGTCTAAATGGAAGTTTATGAAGTTGCCATCTGGCATTCGATAGGATCGAATAAAGTACTCACTCTGATCAATTTTCACAAGGTACACGTGGTATTCCTGATTTTCCCAGTGCTGGAAAAGATATCCGTTTCTGTCAGAAAATGAGAATGATTCATCATTCACCTCATAATATTCACCGTCCAGCATTATGGTGTTACCGAAGCGCAGCATAGATCTGCTGCTGACATGTGATATCTCTTTCAGGGATTTGACTCGTTCAACTACCCTTCCGTCATTCATAAATGTCAGAGTGTCAAAACCAAAGTCCAGATCGGTCTGATCATGTGTTACATATATTATGGAGAATGAATATTTTTCCATAAGTTCCTTGAGTTTAGACAGTATGGAT
>JAJZKL010000290.1 GCA_021804185.1 Thermoplasmata archaeon
CCTCCTTTACAATCAGCCATTCTAGCTGGTAACCTGAGGCTTGGACAGAAAATAAACCAGAAAAAGCTTGCAGATATGCTTGGTATGAGTCGAACTCCCCTTAGAGAAGCTTTAGTTTCTCTTGAGAAGGAAGGGCTGATTGTAAAGGAGGAAAAGGGCTATAGTATCTGCTATCTGGAAAAATTTGAGATTGAAGAGCTTTATGATGCCAGGAAACTTTTAGAGGGCTACGGAGCCTATCTCTGTACTTTGAATATAACAGACGCTGGTCGTAATGAACTCAGAAATCACATGTTGAAAGTTGAAATGCTGAAAAATTCTAAAAGCGAGGACCTTCTTAAGAAGGCCGAGATGAATGGCCTTATTCACCAGTTGATAGCAACTCACTCCAATAACAGATATATCCTTAAGTTCACACAGGAGATAAGGCTCAAGTTGAGCCTCATAAGAGTGGCCTTGTTCACAGTGGAAGATAGAGAAGAAGAAGACTTCTTGGATCACAGTGAGATAGTTAATGCTATCCTGCTTGGTGATGCCAAGAAGGCCCGCCAGAAGATGGAGGAACACCAAAACAATGTACTAGAGTATGTACGAAAGAATATCCTTCCGAGATTTGTGTTTTAAAATATTGGGATTTGATCAATTCATTACAACCCTGTAGGTATAGGCGAGAAATCCCAAGTCTTTAACACTTCTCCCCTGGTAAGCCGTCCCTTCACGACCTTTCCCAGCATCCCCATTAGTATTTCAGACGCCTCATCCAGATTCATAGCTCCCAGTAGTACCTTACTGACATCAAGATCTATGTGATCCTTCATGTGCGAAGCAGTATGCGGGTTACCGGTAATTTTCAGTATCGGCACGGTTCCCGGACCTCCAGAAGGATTGCCTGTACCCGTGGAAAATATGACTAGCTGAGTTCCTGCTGCTGCTAGTGCCGTAAGAACTTCATGAGCTGCAGAAGGGGAGTCCATGAAGTAAAGTCCACGGCCTTCTGGAATTTCTGCATAATCGATTACATCGGTTATTTTCCTTGTACCTGTTTTAGAGATGGCTCCCAGCGATTTCTCCTCAATCGTGCTGATTCCTCCTGCAATGTTGTCGGGCACAGGATTTATGTCAACGAGATCAACCCCAGCATGCCTTGCGACCTCTTCGTTTGCCATTGCTGTCCGGATTATTTTTTCTGCGACAGACTCATCGACTGCCCTCTTTGCCAGAACATGTTCGGCCCCAATGATTTCGGTCGTTTCCGAAAAAATGACATTTCCTCCAGCATCAATAATCTTGTCAACAACTCTTCCCGTAACGGGATTCGACACTATTCCAGATGTGGCATCGCTTCCGCCACATTTGACTCCGATAGTCAGGTCGCCCAGTTGAAGAGGCTCCCTCTTATTTTCTGATGCATTTATTACCAGATCCATGGCTTTTTTGGCACCCGACTTCACCGTCTCCAGTATGCCGCCGATCTCCAAAGTTACTACTGATTCAATGGGTTTTTTAGATTTGAGCTTGAATTCGTTTACGAATCTTTGAGTTGTTTTTGGCTCATACCCAACAACAAGCAAGGAGGCTACGTTTGGGTTTAAAGTCACATTTAGCATGGACCTGTTGAACCTTTCCAGGTTAAGGCCCAACTCATTTCTTCCATGCATCTGTGCCATAGGTATGGTGCCGAAAACCTGCTCGCTTATAAGCCTGACAGCCTGAGAGCAAAATGGAGATAGCCCAATTATTGCGGTATGGTTTCTGATGCCAACCAAATTGTCTGCGTTCCAGTAACCAGTGAGACCATCAATGTCTTCCACTGCTGCCACCTCTTAATGAATGTATATTGTGAACATGGACGTGTTCTCCCGGGTAAATGTCATAGCTCGCTGCGCCAATTATTTCGCCATATTTCAAAATAAAATCACCCTTCTTAATCTGCTTGACAGAAAATTTGTGCCCCAGTTTTATCTCATCACGAAGCTTGATTTCCTTACCATCAACGATAAGAACTTCACCGGCTTTCAAATCTGATATTGCGGTTGCAACATTATCAGTACTTGTCAATATCAAAAAGTTACTCTTCATGGGCTGAAACACCTATTTTTCCAATTACCCGTGTTGGAGAACCAGTCGCACCTTTTATTTTGAGAGGGAGGGCAAAAACGGAAACCACCATGTCTCTCGCCGCCTTGAGGTTATATAGATTTTCAATTATGTAGCACCCACCAGTGAGCAGGATCTTATGCAAAGGAGATCCTTTCCTAAATGGACTCCTGAGAGGGGCGTCAGGGCCAGGGGTATCGATACCAATTACTTTGATACCCAGATCAAGGAGGAAATTTCCTGCTGCTTCCGTTAAGAAAGGGTATTCCTGTTCATACTGCTTGGTTCCCCATTTCTCTTCCCACAAGGTGCTTATAAACACCATACTCTTCCCCTTCAGTTTCGATTTATGTCTGTTTAATTCCTCTACTTCTATGGATTCCAGGGAACTTTTATTTAAAGGCAGGATGAAACAATCCCCAATCAGGTCTTCGTACATTATACTCTCAGACGAAATCAGCCTGTTATCAAAATGTGATGGTGCGTCAATATGGGTGCCGGAATGAATGTTGAAAGAGAGGTAATTTTGCCACAAGCCATTTAGTTCAACATAGAAACTCTTTAGTGTAAATTCCTGCCGCTCTATTCCAGGCCAGTCTGGAACAGGCATGTTTGAATCAAATGTATGACTGAAGTCTACCCATTTTTCCATAACTAATTATATGTCGTCAATAGTTAAAACTTTCCATTTGTGTATACACACTTGTATTCTTGAGAACCAATGTAAATTTGACATCATTCTAAAAATATAATTTCTGGGGACTATTCGATATATCTTAGAGGGCATTGTTAAAAATTATTTAGGAATAAGAAT
>JAJZKL010000291.1 GCA_021804185.1 Thermoplasmata archaeon
TCATGTTCATATGCACTCCTGTATTATGTCTGGTACTAGTGTATATGACTGGATTTGTATTTAAACTATAAACGGTAAGAATGCGAAATTTTTCGTGGCCAGGTGTCAGGAAACCCCGTTTTTTCCCATACACAGATTCAGATACTGCCCCTTCACCTATAGCCTATATGTCCATGGGCAAAAAACCGTTTTATCTCATTCTATGGATGGTATCCGGATATCATGTTAAGCACTGATGATAAGAGGTTCATTGTCCAGAGCATAGAAGGCGGTTACAAGGTGAGCGATCTGGCAAAGATGTTCTCGGTTACTCCAAGACGCATCCAGCAGATCATAAGGGAGGGAACTGATACCGTAGAAGCTAAACACCGGGACCAATTGATTCCAGACAACACTGCAAAGGAAATCGAAGATCTCTGGAACTCTTATAAAATTGGGTCAAGGACAATCTTCTATCTTCTGAAAAGCAAGGGCAGGGACGTCTCTTACTATCAGATATACAACTACATGAGAAACAGGAACATGATCAGGAACCGGAAACCGGGCAATGGACAAAACCAGAAATCAACTGCAGAGCCTCCTTTCAACACCCTGTTCATGGATTATCATCAGAGCAGCATCGAATCACCCTATGCCCTGATATGCATAGATATGTCCACAAGGAAAGTTCTCTCTCTCATAGAGTCCAGGAAAATAACTAAGGAACTCGTGGAGGCTACCATGAATTCAATAGGATCGATGGTAGACCAGAACAAGCTAAAAATAAACAGGCTTATTCTGAGGGATGGCGTTTTGAGTGTTCTCTACGGCGCTACTGACCTGAAGTATTCCATCATGAAGATGGGAGTGGAGAACGTTGAAACAGACAGGGCGGGAAGCAGATATCACCTTTCGCTGTCGAGGTTCTGGCAGAACTATGATCGTTTCAGGTGGACATTCAGCCGGCCCGAAAGTTTTGTATTCTGGTACAACAACAGGCCCATCATGAGGTTCGAGAATAAGGTGACCACACCAGAACAGATAATGGAGCAGTATCTTGTGGAGAGGAGGCCCTCTTCCGGTCCTCAGAGAAAATCATAAATTGATCCAGGCACTTAACAGCTGTTGGGAAAAACAGCAATAATAATGGCAGGTGGAATGGGGACCAGGATTCATGATCCCGAGAAATGCCTGATCAGAATTGGGAAATTGAGCATAATCGCAAACCTGTCTGAAATTCTTTCACATTCAGGCTTTGAGATTGTTATAGCAATTACCCATCTGCACAGGAAAGTTACTCAATTTGCGGAAGAAAATAACATAGATATAGTTTACACCGCCGGTTCAGGCTACGAAAAGGACATGGCCGAAGCCCTTGTCTCACTAGCCCATTTTCCCATCCTTGTGGTTCCGGGCGATTTGTTGACGGCTGACCGGAATCTGTTCCTGGAAGTGTGGGAGACAGGAACGCGAAGCGAGGCGGGGGTGGTAACATTTACGCTGAACGGGAACTTCAGCGGTATCTCCGTTATAAACAGGTTGCCGCTGATCGGCATGCCCATGGATTTCGAGACTGTTGACATCAGAAGCGGTGGATCCTTCAATGTGAACACTCCCGCCGATCTTGAACTCGCTAGATCCTACTTCCTGACACCATAGTATAAGGATGTAGATGCGGTAATTTCCTTTATTTCATGGCATATGTCAGCGACGGTTTTCTCCACACCGAATATCCTGAAATAGTTCTCCCTGTCGCTCACGGAAACCATGCTGGATTCGTTCTCAGAATCCACCAGGAAAAGCAGTTTTTCGTCCCGGAAAAACTCAGCGATCAGTTCTTTAATGCCCTTTCCCGGTTCATTTACTACCCTGCTTGTGATCACTACATACCTGTATCTTTGAGACGCGTGGCGTATTTCATCCAGCTGCAGGTCAAGATCTGCGCCAGAGGCCTTGACAGAAAATGACGCGACGCCCATGCCGTTTTTCCAGAGGTTGTAAGATAAGCCTAACCGAGGAAACTCATCCTCTACGACCAGGATTTCCTCCAGTTGTTCCCCGCTGCGGTTGTATGGGATCCAGGTGGTCCCGTCGGGTGTGCCGAAACTCAGGAAGCTGGATCCATAAATCTCACGAAGAAGATCAGGAGTGAACATTCTCGATGGATACCCTTCCCCAATAACTCTGCCAGCCTTCATCATAATGACCCTGTTGCAAATCCTGTAGAGAAGGTTTACGTCGTGAAGGACAACTATGACGGTCTTTCCAAGCTGCTTCAGGTTGACGATGAGGTCTACGATCCTCAATTCCTTGTCAACGTCCAGGAAGGTTGTCGGTTCGTCGAGCATTATTATCTCAGTGCCCTGGTATAAAGCTCCCGCTATCATTACCAGCCTGCGCTCTCCGCCGCTCAGTTCCTCAAACTTCCGATGCTGGAGGTGGGCAATTCCGCACCTCTCTAGGGATTCCCTCACTCTCGATTCATCCACGGGATCGTTGTATCTGGACATTGAGACGATGTTCTCAACCGTAAAGTTCATGGGTGTTGGCGTTTCCTGCTGCACTACTGAAATCTTTCCTGCGGCTTTCGCTCCCTTCAAATCGCTGATGCTGTTACCATCAATCAGTATGGTGCCCTTTATGGGTCTTAGATATCCATAGAGGATCTTCAGCAGTGTGGATTTTCCGGATCCGTTAGGCCCTCCGATTCCGGTTATTGAACCATCCTCGATCGTTATGTGGTCCACGTTCAGGCGAAAAGTCTGGGTTCCATATTCAATAGCACGCGCATCAATTTTCATAGCTGCCACTCGCCATCCTCCTCAAGAGGTAAAGAAAGAAGGGTATTCCAATCATCCCTGTCACTATCCCCACCGGTATAACCTCGCCATTTATTGCCGTCCTTGCTGCATCATCAGCAAGCAG
>JAJZKL010000292.1 GCA_021804185.1 Thermoplasmata archaeon
TCACCTGCAATGTCCTTAATTTTCCTCAGGTAATTTGAATTTGTATATACTGCCGGATAGATCGTGGAATCAGAGAGCGATTCGATGATCCACCGCTCATCCATGGGAAGGTGCGTTCCAAGTCCACGAAGCCTTGCGCATGGCCTCTGCTTCAGCCAGTCGATTGTTTCCTGCATTGAACTCTTGTAATGTTCAGGTATGAACTGCATGTCATCCACGAGCTTATGAGCCCTCTCCTTGAGCCATTCCAGTGAGTAATCCAGAAACCACTGATCCCTAAGCACCGCAACTATGACCCTGTCGCCAGTCCTGGTCTCTGCCTGGCGCGACGTTTCATAAAATATCAGTGCATCTCCATCTTCAACGAGTGTTTCCCTTATTTTTTCACGTGCTCTTGCCACGGACTGGCCTGAAATAACCGGAAGGCCCTCAACCATTATCCCCCCGTAGTATTCTGTGCGGTACAATTCTACGTTAACCTCCCTCAGCTTCTCGTAATCTGATAGATCAACGGAATGCGCCCTCTGCATTACAGCATCAGCCGGATTCTCTATAGTGATTATCACCCTCGGCTGAATGTCAAGCCCCTTCCTGATAACCTCTGCGTAATCAATTATGGAGTGCCCCGGAACTGAATAGACAATTCCCGATCCGTTTGATGGGTTTACAAAATCAGCTTCATATACCTTGACCTTCAGCCTTTCAATGGGAGTGTAGAATTCCCTGCCAAGTATCTCCCGCTTTTCCATTTCCCTGAGGAATTTAACGCCATCACGCTGATATGACAGTTTAGTGTATGCTTCGGACGATACAGCTACAGGATCACCGTCAAGCTCTATAAGAACGTAATGCCCTGCACTGCTGATCCACAGGTTGGTGATGCCGAATATTGTTTCAGGTCTTATGGAAGCTGCAAGAAGAGAAAAATCCTCTGACCTGAACTTCACTGCGGTAAACTCCTCGATTGATACCTTGTCTATATCTCCATCACTAATGTCGTCCTCGCCAACCGCGTTATTCTCGGCCGGACTGAAAAGAATCGGATACCTTTCCTGGTGGATCATTCCAAGCCTTTGTAATTTAAGAAATTGCCAGCGGACAAAATCCTGATAAAAATCGTCGGCTGAAGTAAAGCGCCTTGACCAGTCTATGGAGTAACCCATTGAGGTAAAGTCCTTAACCGTTGCATCGGAAAAATAATCAGCTATGTTCTTCGGTTCTACCATTGTTTTGAGTATCTTCTGGATGTTTTGTTCCGGCTCGTATGTGGCTATGTCCCGGGTAAGCTGAGATATGGCTTTCGCTTCCCCATTTCTCAATCTGCTTGCAAGTGCAAGGATAGGGGTTCCACTCTGGTGAAACCCCATGGGAAAAAGAACGTTGTAACCGGTGATTCTTTTGTATCTTGCAATCACGTCTCCGAGGGTATAAGTCCTCCCGTGACCAACGTGCAGTGACCCGTTGGTGTATGGCCATGGCACTGTAATAAGAAACTTTTTTTTATTCCTGTCAAGAGCCGGCTGGAAAATCTTGCTTTTGGACCAGGCTTCCTGCCATTTCTTTTCAGTGTACTGGTCCATTGAACGCACCTATACTATCAGGACTGCAGCAGCAACTGTTGTGGTCCATTCGCCGGATTTAAGAACAACGGCGGTTGAGCAAATGTTGCGGGTGGTCAGTATCTTGTCCTCAAGAACGTATTCCTTCTTGTTGTCATCCCAGACCAATTTGTCCATCAGTCCCATGGTGCTAGCCAGCATCTCTGCCGCGAGCTTCTCAGCATAGTAGCCAGCTACCTTTTCTGTCTCCCCAAAACTGTGGTGTTCGCTGAGGTATCCCCACTTGCTCTGATCCCTGGGTATAGCGTAGCCGATTGCAGCCGAAATCATCCTGTTGAGCTCATTTGTGGAATTTCTGGCAAGAACCGAGAATAATATCTGTCCAGGAGATAGGAGCTTTATTCCATCCTCTCTCGAAACGGTTTCTGCAAAGGGCGGGAAAATTGAACTTATGCTGGATAAGTTGTAAGGAGCTATTCCGGCATCCCTCAAAGCCTCCTCAAATGACTGAAGCTGGCTTTCACCGCGGCCCACGCCACGGGTAAAAAATATCTTCTTTGGAACTAATGCAGACATATGGGCTGATCATTAACACTTTTAAATGCTTTTTCATAACCTCATGAAAATTGTGTTGTACACGATGCAGGTCTCTACAAATGAAGTGACCTTAGATATCAAAAATTATCCTTGCATATCCTTTTGATGTGTTTACCTCCAGATCATGATAGGTCACAGCTTTCAGGACGTATTCGTAACTCATTCCCTCCCTTATTTTCATGCCTTTCAACTCTGCATTAATACTTCCTGCTGTTATTGAGAGGCTGTTAATGTCAAAAAATATCACCCCATCTGAATCGATCCTTTGTACGACCAGTGAAAGCAAGTTCAAGAGCAGATCCTCGTTTGTGGCGCCTTCCACCTGTACCGTCTCCGTGATATCAGCTTGAAATCCAGTGTCTGGGAAGACGAGTTCGGAAAGTGCAAAGACGGAGTTTTTCAAAATCTCGTTAAAATCAGAACCGTAAACAATAATACCAACATCGCCGGTATGATCGATAATTTCAAATTTCAATAAAAAAGATATATTGGTAAAATAAAAAATTTGTGATTACTGTGGCTTCTCAGATGATATCACAGGAATGGGCTCATCAAGGTTGAGACCGATCTCATCCGTCGCGAGTTTCCTTCCTATGCTTTTCTCATAGAAGTCTATTATGTTCTTCTTGTCTTCCTTTGTGTAGTCCCTGAAATATTTGTCTTTCTTGAGTATCTTCCCAGTTCTCTCCTCGTATGTCTTTGCCGGGATGATTTCGGCTGCAATCGGCTACG
>JAJZKL010000293.1 GCA_021804185.1 Thermoplasmata archaeon
ATAGCAGAAAGTGAGGCCGAAAAAAAGGTCAGTGCAATGGAATGGAAGACGGCAGGTGAATAACCCTGCGGACTTCTGTAAACCGCAAATCCAAAATATAGGACAAGAGAAATTGGGAGCAATATGAGGATAAGTGAAATCACCGACCAGATCGCTATCCCGTCTTTCCTGAATCCTTCAGCTTTAATCAGATAGGTCCACCTTCTGTCAGTTCTCCATTTCCAATCATATTATAAATGAACTGGGGAGGCTTTGTGGAGTTAAAGAGAATGCCATGGGTGAGAGGCTTCAGCCCGTAGGCTGAAAGTAATGTGCTGTGATTTATAACGAAACTGGTGAAATTCTCTGCGATTTGAGAATATGGCTCTCCAGCAGGATCAGAGATGAAAAGATATATGGGTTTTCCTGTGAAGACAGTTCCAGAATAGTTCAGGGAGAATTGTGAATAAAATGATGCCAGGCTGGAATTCCCAAGCCCAGTATAACTGGAAAGATTGATATAATCAAGGCCCTTTGCAATTGCAGCAGACTTGTATATGAAAAGGAACTGTATATCTCCACTTACCAGCGGGGAGACAAGTTCAGCAGCACTTGAGGCTGTTCTGTTTCCTTTGTTGGATATCAGCCGATTCATGTAATAGGACTGATTATTGGCAAAGAGTTTTCCAGCTATCTCCAGGCTTATCCAGGCTCTGTATCCTGCCGGATCGGAAAGGGGATCTGATATTCCTACCTTTACCAATCCTGAGGTTAGCAATTTGTATCCCTCATTAAGGAGGGTTGTGTTGTTACTGGCATATCCTGTTTTCAGATCAGAAACTATGCTGTTTTCAGTCGGTGTTGATACGGAATGGGGTGCGTAGGCAAGAGCCATGTGATCAGAGGCGAAGGCAACAGCCCAACCTGAATAGTGTGAACCAAGATAGCTCTGGTTGTATGAGGACAGTGAGACACTGATAAAGTTGGTAGATGTCTCACCCTGGCCTATTTCCCTTGCCATATCAAATGAACCTCCGGATTTGACAGGAAGATACTGTGTACCGGAACTGTTCCGAAATGCGCTCAGAAGTGTATTGCTCTCCTGAAGGTAAGCATCCGCAGAGAAAACAGATATCTCACCTTTTGGCTTTGCGGATGTGGCCAGATGTATTCCAATTCCTATAGCAATGACTGCAACAGCCACAATGACAACCAGGATTTTCCTGTTCATATCAGGGAATCAGGGTAGTATATTTTAAGATGTTTACATTTGTATCAATTTAAATGGAAATGTTTACATATACGGTTCAATTACAGAAATGATGCGCACACTATTCACAGATAGGCAGCTGGAAATAAGGCGCCTTTCAATGGCAGGAATGTCTCATTCCGAAATAGCCTCGAAGCTTTGTATTACGGTTCAGGATGTCAGCATCACAGAAAGAAGATTCAGGGAAAATCTTGAAAAAGCTGTGAATACAATCAACCTGGCAAAGGAATCCCTTATGGTTTCAACATTTTCAATTGAGCCTGGAACACACATTCTTGATGCAAGCAAGATGATAATGAATTATGCAGATAAAAAAGGAATAAAGCTGAAGGACAACACCCTTTCTTTATTATCCGGGTTAAGAGGTTATCTTGGGCCCGATCTCAAGAATGGGAAGATGAAGCGTGGTGTTGAAGTCATTTTACTGCAGGACGGTGGGATAAAGTACCTCTAAATTCTCCTCATGTAAACATTCGTCACTGAATGATCTGCACCCTTTCTGAGAATCAGATCAGAATGGTATTTTGTTGGCTCTATATTCTCTCGTAGATTCACACCATTAATCCGGTCCCATATCTCCGATGCGGTTCTTTTTGCGTCTTCCACACCAAGGTCTCCATACTTCCTGAAGAAAGATTGAGGATCCCTGAATGCTGTCTCCCTGAAAATAAGAAAACGATCAATGTACCACTGCTTTATGTCCTGCTCAAGTGCGTCCACATATATTGAGAAGTCAAAGAAATCTGAAACTAGGAGTTCCGGTGCTACAACAGATCTTGGAAGCGTGTGCCTTGTCTGGAGAACATTGAGACCCTCAAGTATGAGGATATCAGGCTTGTCAATTCTTTCGAATTTGCCGGGGACAATATCATAGACTAGGTGCGAATATACAGGAATTTTTATTTCTGGTTTTCCTGACTTCAAATCATAGAGGAACCTTATAAGTGAACGGAGATCATAACTTTCCGGAAACCCTTTCCTTTCCATCAGCCCCTTCTCTCCAAGAACTGAATTCGGATAAAGGAATCCGTCCGTGGCGACAAGATCCACCTTTGGCCTTTCGGGCCAGCGGGACAGAAGGGTCTTAAGCAGCCTTCCGGTCGTGCTTTTTCCAACAGCAACGCTCCCTGCAATTCCTATAACATAGGGGACCCTGTCAACATCTTCACTGAGAAAAGTCTTGCGAGCCCTGAAGAGCTGGGACGAAGCATCAAAATAGAGCTTGAGAAGCCTTGAAATGGCCAGATACACCTCTTCAACCTCAACGGATGAGACCCTTTCATTGATTCCCCTTATTATTTTCAGTTCATCCTCAGATATTGTCATTGGAGTGGAATTTCTCAGCCTGCTCCACTCTGTCCTGTTGAAAGCCACATATGGGGAAGCCCCATTTCTGTTAAGGTTGCTGAACATATCTAAAGCCCCGCTTAAGGCACAATATAGAATTGCCTTAATATCCTTATTATATGAAAATTCAAGAAATAAGCAATAATGAATATAGGGGCGTTGATCCAATTTTTCTACAGATATTCTAAAACGCTGGGAGGGAGATTCGAACTCCCGAGCTACGAGAGCACAGGCTTTCCAGACCTGCGCCTTACCAGGCTAGGCTATCCCAGCTTTCCCCTCTTAC
>JAJZKL010000294.1 GCA_021804185.1 Thermoplasmata archaeon
ATATTCATTGCCGGCATGAAGACAGACTGCTCCATACTTGCTGCAAGATCAGGTACAATCTGGATACCCCTTGATTCAAGAATTCACAACAGGATCGCCTCAAGGTTCATATCCGGGCCAGTGAAGCCAGAGGTGCAGGTGGGAAGGAGAAGGCTTGATTTTCTCTCCGGCAATGAATATATAGAGGTCAAAGGCTGCACACTGAGAATTGGTGAAGCAGCCATGTTCCCTGACGCACCTACAAAGAGGGGAACAGAACATCTCAAAACGCTTGTTTCCCTGATGAAGGAGGGGTATCAGGCATCGGTCATCATCCTGGTACTGCGAAATGATGTTGAATGCTTTTATCCTAACTATGCCACGGACAGGGACTTTGCCAATGCTTTTTTTGAAGCAGATAAAGGGGGAGTTTCAATCAGAATTTTCACGTTTTCCTTTGACGGAACTGAAATTCGCTATGAGAAAGAGATAGGTATATGTGATCATCATAATTGAGGCTTAATGAATAAAAGATATGCCGGATCAATAATGCGGGCGGTGTTTGAAGGAATAAAGAGCCAGAGTCCTCCACATCATTTTGAATTTAACGATCCTTTCTGGGTTTTAATCACAACAATACTCTCTCACAGAACAAAGGACGAGGTTACAGACGCAGCTTCAAGGGCGCTTTACAGTAGATATGGAACCATGCAGGAACTCTCAAGGGCAAAAGAGGAAGACGTACGAGCGCTGATATCCAGGGTTGGTTTCAGTACTGTCAAAGCAAAGAGAGTCATAGATGCTGCAAGAATAATCAGGACCAAATTTGGTGGAAAGGTGCCTGATACAACAGAGGAACTTATGACAATTCCGGGCGTGGGAAGGAAAACAGCAAACGTGGTTCTTGCAGATTCAATGGGCATACCGGCCATAGCAGTGGATACGCATGTTCAGAGGATTTCGTATCGCATTGGATTTTCAAAATCCAAGGACCCTGAAAAAACAGAGATGAGACTCAGAGAAATAGTGCCAAAGGATCTCTGGCTGGATTTCAACACCACCCTTGTGGAGTTTGGCAAAAAAATATGCAGGCCGGTCGGACCGAGATGTGATATATGTAAGGTATCGGCCTATTGCGAATATTTTAAAAAAAGGGTATAAAAGAGAAGTCTGCATGATGCTCGCTGGCATTTAACAGCGATAAATACAAAAAAGAAATATACCAATTACTGTTTTTACTTCGTCCCTACAATATGTTATATATTGTGACATTCAGTATAGGGAAAAAGAGTGAAGGTTATGGAAGTAAAGGTAAAAAGCGAGATGGACGTGGACAGAAGTCTTTGTAACTATTGCGGCGCTTGCGTGGGCATGTGCCCCACTGACGCAATTTTCATGGACGATACGGTGATTGAAATCCATGAAGACAAGTGCATAAAGTGTACTTTTTGTGTCATTGGCTGTCCTACGGGTGCTATATCTGCGGAGTGGTTCCATGCAAAACTATGATGTTCTCGTAGTTGGTGCTGGACCAGGCGGCAGTTCAGCAGCAAGATTCTCGGCAAAGGCCGGACTGAAGACTCTGATGATTGAAAAGAGACCAGATATCGGTTCACCGGTAAGATGCGGTGAGGGTCTTTCAAGAGCATGGATGAGTGAAGGGGAGATCAGTCCAAGCTCCCATTGGATTGCAGACGAGGTAAAAGGGGCAAGAATCTATGGTCCGTCAGAAAAAAGACCCATAATTCTAGAGGCAGAAAACGCTGGAAATGAGGTAGGATTTGTTGTTGAGAGGGATAAATTTGACAAGGATATGGCAGCCCTTGCTGCAAGTGAAGGCGCAGATGTATGGGTCAAGTCTCCAGCGCTTTCAGTTATAAAAGAAAACGGCAGAGTCGTTGGCGCCAAGGTCAGGCACAACGGCGTCATGGAGGAGGTAAGGGCAAAGATGGTCATTGCGGCGGATGGATTTGAGAGCGAATTTGGAAGATGGGCCGGCCTCAAGTCCATAATACTCGCAAAGAATGACATAATTTCTTGCGTTGAATACAAGATGATCAATGTCGATTCCGACGCTGATTATACAGACTTCTATCTTGGAACCATAGCACCGGCAGGATACTTGTGGGTATTTCCAAAGGGCGACAGACAGGCAAACGTTGGAATCGGTATAACAATAACTGCCCTTCATGACAGGTTTGAGGTTCGGAATTACCTTGACTCATGGATTAAGAAGCATCCGGGTTATGCAAAGGGAAAGACAATACAGTACATAACCGGAGGAGTTTCTGTGTCAAAGGTCAAGGACAAGATCACACTTCCGGGGCTGTTGCTCGTTGGGGATGCTGCGAGGCTGATAGATCCAATAACAGGAGGCGGAATCGCCAACTCCTATATTTCAGGAAAATACGCAGCAAAAGTGGCCAAAGAAGCCATAGAGAACGAGGATTACTCGCAGGAAATGATGAACAAATACGAAAAAATGGTCAAGGACAAGTTCCAGAGAAAGCACCTGAGGAACTGGATCGCCAAGGAAAAATTGGGTCAGCTTTCAGACGATCAACTGGACAGGCTCATAGACATACTCTCTGAAGTGAAGATAAACGACATATCTGTCGAAGAGCTGCTGAAGGTCGTTCAGGAGAAAGATCCCGGCATGGTGAAGGAACTGGAGGATTTCATCTAATTTTTTGAATCCTCTTCCAGCACATTTTCAAGCCCAAAGTTTCCGGCCTTCATCTGGGCCTTTAACATTTTCTTGAAGCCCCTGTTTCCATGGAAGGCCTTGAGATTTTTCTTCATTCCCTTATATTCTTTCAGCAGCGCCCGGACATCGGCCTCGCTCTTTCCGGAGCCTCTGGCTACCCTCTCTATCCGGCTCGCGTTTATCAGTTCAGGATAGA
>JAJZKL010000295.1 GCA_021804185.1 Thermoplasmata archaeon
ACTAAAACATTTTCCCCAGGTAGTATCTGGCCAGATACAGAAAGGGCATGATAGACCATTCCTGTTACACATGCGCTGATTGTTGCAAGCTCTTCTGGTACTGCGGGAGGAACTCTTACCACGCATCTCTCCGGGACTTTTACCATTTCGGCATAGGATCCCTGTATGGTCTCACCAAGTGTCTGCTTGTTTGGGCATAAATTTTCCCTGCCACTCTTGCAGTACTCACACTTTCCGCATGGTATGTATATTAGTGAAGCAACTCTATCCCCGATCTTGAATTTCTTGACTGTTTTTCCTGTTTTTACAACTATCCCTGAAACTTCATGTCCAGGAACAATTGGAAATTTAGCTCTTGGAAAGAAACCCTCATGTGTTAAGAGATCACGATAACATATCCCAGTAAGTTTTTGTCTGATTACAATTTCATCGTCTGCAGGTTCAGGATCCTGTAAGTTTGTGCTATGTACTTTTCCATTTATCCCTTCCATTATGGCAGCTTTCATGGATTAAGAATGCCATTGGAATATATGATTAATTGCAGCCGGAACTAGCCCAATGGTTTCGCAAAGTACTTTTTCAGAAAATACAAGGCCCTTGCCCTTGCGTCTGCCGGTTTTTCTCTTTTTATTACCTTGCCGTCCTTGATGTACTGAACCATTATATCCTTGAGCTCTCCGCCACACTGACATTGGTCCTGGTTCTTTGAAACTGGAAGGACCTCGATCCTGCCGCAGATACTGCATCTCAGCACATGCTTCGCTCCTGAGAGTTTTCCCTTCTTTGTCTTTGGTTGGTTAGCAACTTCAACTATATCCATAGAAAAGTCAACAGTCTTTCCTGACGCGATTGAGGTTCCAACTCCGAAAGCATCTGCTCCAGCTTCAGATAATTCCAGGATATCGGGTTCTTTCAATCCTCCTGAAACCATTATCCTGACTCTTTCATGCCCCCTGAGGTCTAGTTCCCACCTCACTTCTCTGACTATATTTGCAAAATTTCCGCGTCTTGATGCAGGTGTGTCGAGCCGGACAAAATCCAGGTTGGGTAGCAGCTCCGCCGCTTTTATGGCGGCAAATTTTTCATCATCGTAGGTATCGATCAGGACTGTAACTGGACCCTTCTTTGTGCCCGTTGCAACTGCTTTCCATGCTTCCTCGTCGCCAAGAAGAAGGGAAATTGCATGCGGCATTGTGCCAACAGGTTCAAGACCAAGTATTTTACCGCTTTTTATTCCAGAGACGCCATCGGCACCTCCTATATAGGCTGCCCTGTCAATCATCGGTGCAATAAAAGGGTTCATCCTTCGTATCCCGAATGAATAAACCGGTTTTTCTCCTGCAGCGATTTTCACTTTGGATGAAAGAGTCGATATGCCAGATGACTGGCAGATAAAACCAAGCAGTGAAGTTTCATGTTCACCGAAATTCCTGTATTTTCCGTGAATGGAAATAAACGGCACGGGAATTCCCTTGAAATCCCTGTAAGGCATCATAGTCCCTTCAGGTATCGCATAAAGATCGCTGACGCGTCCTTCCAAGAGAGTAAGGACATCGTCCAGGCCTGTGAATGTGATCCACGGGTTCTCGAACGACGAGACAGTAACTTCGGCGATGACTTCGTCGTTAAACTTCCTGTCTTTCAGGAAGGAAAGTGAACGATGAAAATATACATCACTGTTTTCAGCAGAAAGCACTTCAGCCTCACTCGCGACATTGAATTTCATTTATATGACTTCCATCAGGAACTGGCGCAGGTTAATGACACTTGCACCATAATACTTTTTCATTGATTTCAGGGCCTTTGAGTGATCCAAAGGATCAATGCTTGCGCACAGATCCTTAACAACAGTAACGTTGTAGTAACGGAAGAATGCGCCTGCTACAGTGTGAGCGACGCAAATATCTGTGCTTACTCCGGAAATATAGAGATCTGTGATATTGTGCATCCTGAGATAAGGATCCAGATCGGTATCCAGAAAAGAGTCATATCTTCTCTTCCGGATCCTATAGCCCTTGTATCCCGAAACATTTGGATCAAGTTCTGATCCCGCGGTGCCGATCAGGCAGTGCTCTCCCCATACCCTGAATTCGGGATCATCAGGTACATGAGTATCCAGCGTGAAAACTACGGGCAGCTTATCAGCAACCTTGGAAAGTGCCTTTCCTGTCTTCTTTGCAGCAGCAACCGCTGCTTCAGATCCAAACTTTCCCGTGACAAAGTCGTTTACCATGTCAACTATGATCCAACCCTTCTTCACCGTCTCAACCTCCAGGTCACCCTGGGACCTGTATCTTCTATCTCAACCCCAGCTTCTGATAGCATAGATCTTACCTTGTCGGATAGCTCAAACTCCTTTCTCTTTCTAAGCATCTCGCGGATTTCAAGGATCGCATCTATGATACTATCATATTTGTCATGGCTTGATGAAAAATTGAGAATGCAGAGGAATGAGTCAGTTTCTACCAGGAAATCGAGACACTCCTTGCAAGCCTCCTCGGAAAGATCATTGAATTCGGCGTTGACCCTGTTGACAAAATCCAGCAAGGTCATTATACCTGACCGGAAGTCAAAATCCTTATCAATCTCTGTGACCAGCTTCTTCCTGTATCCGGAAATATCAAACCGGGTAGGGCCGAATAAATCCCTTTGCATCAGCCTGTCGTAAAGAGACTGTATCTTGTTGAGGTTCTGGGTGGCTTCATGTACAGTTGACTCGTCAAAAATGAGCTCTGATCTGTAACCTGCACTCAGGAAAAATAATCTAAGGTTATTTCCACCGTATTTCTGTGCTGCATCCCTGAGATTGATCATGTTCCCCTCTGATTTTGCCATCTTTTTGTTGGAAATGTTAAGCATGCCTGAGTGAATCCAGTACC
>JAJZKL010000296.1 GCA_021804185.1 Thermoplasmata archaeon
GCTGAATCTGCACTGGAAGAAGCAATTGATTACGTCAAGCAGAGGAAGCAGTTCGGAACGGAGCTTGCCAATTTTCAGGGTCTTCAGTTCATGCTTGCTGACATTGATGATGTAATGGTCACCTTCTTTTCTAGCTGAAGTCCTGATTGCTGCCGCGTCACTACCGGCGCCTGTTTCAGTAAGTGCCAGGCCGCCAATAGCCCCTTTAGCCACCCGTGTGAGGTATTTCTGCTTTAATTTCTCGCTTCCGAACATTATAAGGGGATCGGCAAATAACGTCAGGGCACCGTCTAGTACCAGCGCAGTACTGGCACATGCCCTTGACAATTCTTCGATCACTCTTGCAAGAAAACTGAAACTCAGGCCTGCCCCGCCGTATTCCTTGGGAATATAGCTCGCAAAAAGCCCCATTTCATTCATTCGATTAATTAGCTTTTCCGGAACCTCTTTTTTCCGGTCAATCTCCCTGGCGAGAGGTTTGACTTCCCTCTGCGCAAATTCGCGCACATACTGCAGAATGTCAAGCTCTTCTGGTGTAAGATTTGCCTCAATCATAAATCATAATTGAGGCGGAAATAAATAAATTGTCTATTGTCAAGTTTTTTGTTAACGATATCAACCACGATTCCCGATGATATTATCATTCCACGCACTGCTGCGGCAGATCGAATCCTTATATTCGCTGAAATCATGGATTTTTGCGATCTTTTCTGCATAACTGCATAAGTCCATCGGACAAGGATGCATGAAGGCTGTGAACGAAGATGAGGTCTTCCCCGCAAGGGAAGTTCTGATGCGTGTATGGTGTTGGCGACCTGCCGTAAAACACATGCAAAACAGGTCATGCTTGGTTGAACGCAATCTCTGAACCGAAAGGGGACGGGATAGAGGCTCTTGGGTTGGAGCCACGGAGTTTAAGCGTCAGACAGATGATAACTTCCAAAGGTGAATATTAACATGGTTAATAGAAATCATAACCTTAGGCGACAAGTTCTCTTTTGAGATCTTCGAGTAAATCAGCCTGCAACTTTACGGTCTCGGAATAGTCCCCTTTCCTGGTTTCTATGTACACATTTTTTGCATTCGCAAATTTGCTCAGGTCTTCTTTTGAGAAATTGAATTTAAGATATTGAAGCGTTGATTCCAGCACTTCCGTGGATCGGCCTTCTTCGGGTTTAGCTTTTATTTCGTTTCCGTCAAATGTGATATAAACTGATTTTTCAATCCCTGCAAGTCTGGGTATTTCGCGCACCATCTGTTGCTGGTCCTCAAATTCGATGAACATGGACACGCTTAATTCTCCCCGTGCGGGTACCTGATCGTTGTAAACTCTGACCAGTCTTTTTATTTCTTCCTGATCCTGAACGTTTTCTATGAACACCATTTCGTTTATCTGATTAAGTACAGTATCCCTGTTTTCAAATAGGAAACTGAAAGTCCTGGTTGCCACTCTTCTCTTCTTCTTTAATGCGATGATTTTTTTTGTTTCTTCGTCGCGTTTTGATTTATAAATATTGGGAGGTGAGACCTCCTGTACGGTTATTGGGTTCATAAAATCAGCTTATTTGCCCAGCTTTGCCAGTGTGTCTTCGTATTTCTTCGCGTGTGATTTCTCAGCTTTGGAAAGTATCTCGAACCAGTGTGCCACATCATCAAACTGTTCCTCTCTGGCTGTCTTGGCGAACCCGGGATACATCTGTGTATACTCGTAAGTCTCCCCTGCGATTGCTGATTTGAGATTCAGATCTGTGGTTCCGATTGGCTCGCCCGTCACGGGGTCTCCAACCTGTGCCAGATATTTGAGATGGCCGAACGCATGGGCAGTTTCACCGTCTGCAGTAGATCTGAAAATGGACGCCACTTCCTGAAATCCTTCTTCGTCTGCCTTCTGGGCGAAATACAGATATCTTCTGTTTGCCTGGGATTCACCTGCGAATCCTGCTTTCAGGTTTTCTAGTGTCTTGCTATTTTTTAGTTCCAAATAATCACCATAATATAGATGTGTTCGAGATATAATAACTTTATGATAATTACTTCTAATTGATAATTATATAAATTTAGCTATCTTTCCAGCTACCAGAAAAACTGCGACATCCCCAGGAATTGTTGTTTCCCCCATTTCCAGATTATAAGAGTTTCCACCAAGCTTTATGGAATAATCCCTCAGGAGGTTGACCGGAATTTCGGTTGCAGAAAATTGTGGAACAGTTGTTTCCTTAAGTGGGTCGAAGTCCTTGAAATCGTTAATGTTTATGGATTTTACTCTCAAACCTGTCTTCCCATGCAGGCTGTTAGGCATCCGGATCAGTCTGTGTGTGTCGGTAGTGACAGGTTCATCTATTTCACACTGATTCTCTGTTTTCACCCGCTGCAGCACATACAGTAAAACCTTGTCATCGTTTTGATCCATATGACGGTATTTCAGGCTTCCTGGTTTAGAAAATAGGTCAATTTTCCTGAGACCATCAGGCATGTTGGTACTCTTTTTCAGGTTGTTCATGTATGCACTGAGGGTTCTCGAGTTGCCAAGCACCTTGTGCAGTTCCTCCATTTTATCGCTATCCTGCTCAAGATTCCTGTAGAAATTCATTATTTCCCTATCAATTAAGAGTTTCCAGCCGTCGAGCCTGTCTGAAGTTTCCTGCATTGATCTTTTTACGTCAATCGGATTGAAGCCTTCTCCACGGATATAATTCGCAATTTCCCTTCGTGAATCCGAGCTTAACGGATAAACGGAATCCTCAACCACATGAACATGGTAACCTCTTCCGCCTGAGAAGAATAACTTGAGGTCCTTCTCCTGGAAACCCAGATCATCCATCAGAAATTTGAAGACCAGCCTCTCCGTATGTCTCTTTACTTCCTCCAGTA
>JAJZKL010000297.1 GCA_021804185.1 Thermoplasmata archaeon
TTTTGACCTTGATACAGCGCGAAAAACGCTTAAGTGGTTGAAAGCAAAGATCAGTGAAATGAATGACCTCAGCCAGATGGGTGTGGATGCAATGGAAAAGTATGACATGGAAGTGGCTGACACTGTGACAATCAAGATCCAGTCAATACTTGAGAGCATCAGGAAAAAAGGCATTGTCATACGTGACCAGGATGCCACTCTATTTGATTTTCCGGCAGTGATCAACAACATCCCCTCATATCTCTGCTGGAGCATAGACGAGGAAGAGCTCGAATACTGGCACTATGCTGACCAGGGATTCTCAGGCCGTACTAGACTGACAGGAAAGGAAAAAATCCTGAGTTATCTGTGAATTTCGCTATCAGTGAATAGTCATAAAATTGCATTCCAGGCGTTCCTTGACGTTTCGAGGCAATAGGGATTTCACAGACTCATTTTTAACATCCAAAATTAATATATATGGCATAAATTATTGTATAAGATGGAAAACTCAGGCGTAAAATATTGCCAGAGATGTGGAACCGCATCAGTTGCAGGAACAAAATTCTGCGCAGTGTGTGGTGAAACTAAAGATTTTGCTTCCACCCCACCAACGAAGATACAGAGGCCTCTTGGCGTTCTAATACTTGGGATTCTTCAGATTTTGGGTTCCATTGGAGCTATTGTGCTGGGCCTCACAGCAGGTGTTACCTTCTTCGCTCTTTTCCCCGGAGGGTCTCTATTTATAGTGGGTCTTTCGGTTCTTCCCCTGATTTTTGCAATTTTGTTCATCGCCGGATTCAATGTGGCAAGGATACTGATGATTATTGGGGCAATACTGGATATAATCAGCATTGTTGGAATAATCTGGGGCATAATTCTCCTCTGGTACCTCACAAGGCCCAGGGTAAGGGCGTATTTCAAACAGTCAAAGGCTCAGGCAACTGAAGCAGTCTCGAATTAAACTATGCTGGAATATTATTACTTTTCCAGTATCTTTATTTTTTTTAGCTAGTGGAACTGGTTCACCTAAGATATTTTGACCACTTTTCAGGTTTCTTTTCAGAATAAATAATTCGTTCGGCACCGAGAAACTTAGCAAAATCCCCTATTTTCTCATGCAATTTATTTCCGATAACCGCGTCATTGCCATATCCGGGTTCTGCGAATACACCGTTGATGTTAAGTGTTCTTCTGGCTTTGTCAAGCTTGGCATCAATTCTCCCAACAAGGTTAGAATCCCACAGGATTGGGAGCACATATGTCCCATATTTCCGTTTTTCTTTTGGGACGAACTGCTCCAGTATGTAATCAAAGTTGAACATTCTCTGAGTTCTGTCTCTTAATGTTATCATATTGTCAAATGGTGAAATCAGGTTCAGTTGCGGTTCCCATTTATCTGACATAATGGCATCAAGTGCCCTCTTGTCATTAGCCAGCAGGAATAATGGCTTGGACTTTGGTCGCCCATCTATTTGGACATTCACTATCTCCCCATCCTCAACAAGTTGTTTCAGAATATCCTTTAAAATGGTGTATCTTCCGCGGATAAAATAGCGGTAAATATCAAACTCTGGCGCAACTCCCAGTGCTTTCAGTGCTCTGATCGCAGTAATTCTCTCCAGCTCTTCCACAGGCAAGGTAGATTTTACTGTACCTGGTGGTAGAAAGTCTTCAGTTAGTGCCCAGACATTCTGGTTTTTTGAATGACCGGCAACCATGACTTCTCCGGCCATATGGAGATGGAAAAGGAGTTGGGTTACCTCATTTCCGGAACTCCAGCCATCAGGGCTCTTTTTCCTTTTGCCATAATCCCTGAAATGGCCCGTCTCTGCAGGGCCATTCTTGAGCCTTTCTATTACTCTCCTCTTAAGTTCCTGATGTGAATCCAAGAATTTCATGGCTGGTCCAGCATGTGAAGCCCAGCCTTTCCTCATGGAATCAGGGTATCGCTTCATCAGGGAGTAAAATATTGGGTAATCTTCTGTCAATACAATCCAAGCTATGGGTACCCAATGGAATAATGCATCTTTGTCTTCCCACATCATCCTGTCAAGTTCGGACCAGTCAAAATTACCAATTCTGCTCCACAATGAGATCAGATGCGATGGTGCAACCACGGTAACAGGGTCCCATTGAATGTATCCTGTACTTCTGATTACCGAAGTCACTTTCTGCTTGAAAGTGCCTTCCGGAGTGTTGCCTGAAAGTAACTGTTTCCATATCGTCAACCTTCTGGCAGCTTCCAGAGTTGTTGTTATCCTTTCAGATTCCATTTCAGTCCCTTTAATATTGAAAGGGAGAATCCTGAAAATGGACGCTCTCCTTCTGGAATCGTATTGCGGTTGATCTTAATATTCATTTTGCCATTTAGGAAGGCTAGCATAATGTGGGTTTTGCCAGTCATCATCGCGCATAGTCAACCCATGAAGTTCCTATCGAATTTCAAATATAAACTTATAAACAGTGTAACATATTGATAACCCGGACCTCAGTGGAAATAGAAAACCTGGCATTTGAGTCAAAACTTGGGAAACCAGCAATCTTTACATACAGATACCACCCGGAGGGTTCACAGTTCTTGACAATTTTGCTTCCGGGCCAGGCATATTACAAGGATGCACCTTTAATCTGGTACACTGCTATTGCAGCTTTCCAGGCTGGAACTGATACCCTAAGTGTTGAGTACGCTTACCAGGCTAACAGATTGGATTTGGATCAGTCTTCCATGAGAGTAACAAAAGAAGAACTGAAATGCTCCATAGATGAATTTCTAGGTGGACATTCTTATAAAGGTATATTTGTGGTTTCAAAGAGTATTGGAACAGTCTTTGCAAGCGAACTGGACACTCTTTTGAACCAGCGATGCAGT
>JAJZKL010000298.1 GCA_021804185.1 Thermoplasmata archaeon
TTGAAGAACCTTAGGGTCTTAATGAAAGAGGCATCAGTGGATTATGTTCTCGTTCCACCCGGGCCTAATTTTTTCTACCTTACGGGAATGATTACAGAATCCATGGAGAGGCTTGCTTTGTTCATAGTTGGCAAAGATTCGCAAGAAGTAGTCTGTCCTGACTTGATGAAACAGCAGGTCATCGAGGAAACTCCAGTGGACAATATTAAAACCTGGCTCGACGGTGAAGATCCATACAATCTTGCAAGTAAGGTCTTATCCAAAAAGGGGAAGATTGCAATCGAAGGATCTGTCCCATATTTTCATTATGAAAGGATGGAAAAGTTCTTGAGCGGAATGGCTGTGTCCGCCGATCCGCTATTTCAGGAAATGAGGATAACAAAAGATCATTCTGAACTTTCCAACATCAGTGAAGCTATTGCAAGATCAGAAAAAGCCCTCACGAATTCACTTCCAGAACTAAAAACAGGCATAATGGAAAAAGAGTTCAGCAGGATACTGGAGAACAACTTCTATGAAGAGGATCTATTTGGTCCCGCGTTTCCATCAATAGTCAGTTTCGGCCCTAATTCGGCTATGCCCCACCATTCTCCAGACAACACTAAACTGAAGTCCGGCGACACGATCGTCATTGATTACGGCGGTTCCTACCGTGGTTATGCATCCGACTCCACCAGAACGTTTTTCTGGAAAAAGGAGGACCCGGAAATGCATACCATTCTCGAAACGGTAAGAGAGGCAAACGAAACTGTGAGGAAAGAAGCCAGGAGGACCACGAAATACAGTGAGATGGACAGTCTAGCCAGAAAAATCATAACTGATGCGGGATATGGTGATAAATTTATACACAGACTGGGCCACGGCCTGGGAATACAGGTACATGAGCCTCCTTTTCTTGTAGGCACAGACACAAGGACCATGATCAAGAATTCAGTCTTCACTATAGAACCCGGCATCTATATCCAGGGAAAGGGCGGTGTAAGGATAGAGGATACCAATTACTTTGACGGTGAACGTTGCATTTCCTTCAATAAGATGAGCAGATCTGCCACTGTGCTTTGAAGAAAATATAAAAACAATGGTTCAGGAATATTTACTGAACCAGTTGAAAGTCTCATTCAAGCTTCTCTTCACGTGCTCTGTCTCGGAAAAACCATGCCCTTCCCTCGGGAACATCATCAGCTGCACAATTTTCCCCTTGTCCTTCAGTGCACGGTAATACTGCAGATATTGTCCTAGGGGAACATAAGGATCTTCTATGCCGTGAAGAAGCAGCACAGGAGTCTTGACATTATCAATATAGTTCAAGGGTGAAAATTTCTCGAACTTCTTGCCGGCGTACGGCGATTCATTATAATGAATGGCATCCCAGTCTGCTATATGGGTGGTACCATGGAAGCTCACCCAGTCCGATATTCCGAATAAACCCACAGCAGCAGAGAACTTGTTGATTTGGGTGATAGCCCATGAGGTCATGAAGCCCCCGTAAGAGCCACCGGTTATAAACCACTTATCGATTTTTGCCCTGCCAGATTCCCGAAGATATTCCATTCCAGCAAGTATATCAGCAAAATCCATGCCTCCCATATCGCCCCGGTTTGCCTCAGCATATGCCCTTCCTTTTCCGACGCTTCCCCTGTAATTTGGCGAAAATACTGAAAAGCCGGAGGAAATGAGGTTAGTCAGCCTGTCCATGAACGTGATTGGCGAATACGATGTCGGTCCACCATGTACGTCAACAACAACCGGGCAATTCTCTCCTGCCGATCGGAAGACGCCGTATATTTCCATGCCATCTGACGATTTCCACTTTACAACCTCTGCAGGGAGGGGACTGCACTCCATGACAGTGCTGTTCTCATTGGTAATACGGGATAGTCCTCTGTTCTCGCCAACAACGCAGACCTCCGCAGGGTGATCAGCATCCTGGAAGGAAAAAACCAGGCCATTCTTTATGAACATGAATTCCGGTGAATATACAGGCATAACAGTGCCGACTGAATTCCATATATCAGTCAAGGCGTTGTTCAAATAAACAGAAATGCCAGTTGTGCATTCTTTGCCCCACAGGAAGTATAGGGAAGTATCCTTCCAGCGGACGTCAAAATAGCTTCTTTCATGATTTTCAGTAAGGTTTCTGCTTTGCCGTGTCTCCAGGTCTAGTTCAATCACGTCACCGGAAAATACACCGAAATCACTCATCAGTGATTCGAGAAAGACCACTTTCTTTGAGTCTCGTGAAATTCTGGGCCTAGCAATGGCTCTCCAGGATGGATCGTAGAGAACATCGACCTTATGCTTGGCAATATCAACCTGCATCAATTTAGAGCGGTACCATGATCCTTCGGACGGGTCGTCAGATGCAACGACAACAATCTTTGATTCTGTGGAGGCAAATTCCCAGACCTGGATATTTTCCGTTACTTTGTGGAAACCTTGACCTGGCGAATACAGGTAGAGAGATCGAAACTTTTCATCGATCTCGTAGTTGACATAATCGTCGCCTTTCTCATGTCTGTTCTTCATTTCCTGTGAAATAGGCTCTGTCATCAAGAGAAATATGCTTTCATCCTGGTTCCATTCTATTCCGTGTGCCGCCCCATCCAGCAAGAGCTTCTCTTCAAGACCAGATGAAATGTTCCTTATCGTAAGATGATGCTTTTTGCGATCGTTGGACAAAAAGGCAATCTTTGTGCCATCATGGCTGATCCTAGCGCTAGTTATATCGAACCCAGGTTCTGATATTCTTTGTAATTCCCTGCCCGAGGCAGCATCAAGCAATAGAATCGCCGAGTCACGGACTTTTTCCTTTTCGTGAGTTACGGATCCTGATATTATCG
>JAJZKL010000299.1 GCA_021804185.1 Thermoplasmata archaeon
ACTGGCTCGCCCCGACAATTACTGCTGCAAGAATTTCTGGTTCCCTCACAAGCACGATTATTTCATACTGTGTTGCAGTGTAGCCTGCAGTTATGAAACTTCCAAAAAAGGGTATCTGCCTGAGGTAGATATTGGAAATGCTTGATACAGGAATATAAACAGAGCCTAAAAAACTGGAATAAATAATGGAAATTATGAGAAAGACCAGGAGGAATCCTGCCTTGGTGAAAAAAAGTGAAAATCTCCAGTGTCTTTTCTCAGTAATTTCCGCATCCACCATTATGAATTTACTCCCGTTTCAGGGTTTTGCTTGAGGTCCAGGTGCGTATAATTATTGAAATTTGTCACGTCGGTAAGATTCACATTGTTGGGATAAAATTGTTGGGCGAGCCAGTATATGGAATATATTATCCTGAAGTTCGGGTCGGTGAAGAATGTATCATTTGCCACATCAACCACCCTGCCATTTATTGTTGCGTTTAGTTCTGGAATGGTCTGGTTCAGTGTAGATTCGTTCACGTACTGGTCCAACAGGACATATTCAGGAGATGCATTTATGACGTAGGAACTTGTCACAACAGGATATCCGCTAATGTTTACAACATTATGCAGATGGGCAATATTCATCTCGTCATTCACAAAACTCCCCGGTCCAACTGTATATATTCCTCCTGAAGCCGGATAGAGATAATAAAAAACACTCTTTTCAACACCTGAGGTAATGTTGCTCAGGTCTTTTGATAGGTTGTGGAGGTTAGTGTTCATCCAGCTGTTTATTATACCCGCATTGCCGGATGTGCCAGTTAGGTAGCCCAAAATGGTGTTCTGGTTCTCGATCTGGGATATGTTCCCGGGATTCAGGACCAGATATGGTATGTGAAGCACGTTAACAAGCTGGTTCAATTGCTGGTTGCTGAAAGTGCCCGTAGTATCTATAACCAGATCGGGAGTCAGGTTTGTTATAGACTCTATTGGAAGGCTGCCAACCTGTACATTGAACACTGTTACATTCTTGGTAGGAGACGGGTATGTTGAGTATTGGTCCACTCCAACAACGTCAGAATATGCATGCAATGCATAAAGGGTGGCAGTAACGGATGGAATTAAAGTTACTATTCTGGTGAGCGCCCCATTAATATTCCATGTGCTGTATTCCGATGGAATATATGCATATCCTCCAACGCTGGAAAGGTTGAGGGTCACAACAGTTCCATTGGATTCTGTTACCTTAACATTGTATATAGAGGTCAGGGTAGGGCTCTGGTTCTTGCTATTTCCGCTATTGTTGGCAAAATAGCTGTAACCTGCGGCAGATGCTGCAATTATGGCCACAACGGCCACTATTGAAATTATTTTCCGGTTCATATTCATAGTTTTGCACCTATGGTGGTTTTTTCAGGGATTTTTAGTTGTTCACTTAAGTGAAATCAACTTCAATAAAGTGAAGTTTACTTCAATATATTAAACTTACTTGTTTTTCTCATTTGCTTGTACTGCCCTGCGCTCAGAGACGTTCAATTTTCCGTCGATTTTATGAACTTACATACTGCCCAGACATTTTTCATGTTCTTCTGAGATTGGGTAAATCGACTTGCTTTCAGGGAATATATATTGTGTCCATTCTCAAATTATCAACGAAGATTGGACATACTTGCGCTTCAAAAGATTTAATTAATTATTCAGAATCTGAAACTACAAGTTCGGGGAGCCGAAAAGGCTGAGAGGACTCTCATGGGTCGACCCTTGGAACCTGATCCAGGTAATGCTGGCGGAGGGAAGAAATGAAAAACTGTTCTTCATGTGATGTAGACGGAATTGCCTTGCCATTGTCTTTCAAGATGATTTTAGAAGGGAGGCTGCTTAAGTGAAAAACTCAAGGACCGCCCTTATTTCATCCACATTCAGCGGAATGTTTCTTTGGGGAATACTGGCATCCATTGCCCCCCTTTCCCAGTCATGGCCATTTGCTGCAAATGCCACTGGAATCTATACTGTAATGCTGGTCCTGACCGGGCCGGTTCTGGCACTAATGGGGAATGTGTCAATGGGATTTGTTTCTGACTGGATAGGAAGGAAGAAGGTCTTTATCCTGACAATGGCCATTTACATTGTTGGAATAATCATAATATCATTTTCTTACAGCATTGTTTCACTGCTTGCAGGCATCGCACTCTCGGAATTCGGAATTGCCGGGGAGGAGATACCAACCATAGCATTGCTCGCGGAAGACACTCCAAGGAAAAAGATGAGTTCCCTCATCACAAACGGAATGAACTTCAGCAACATGGGTGGCGCTTTTATTGCAGGGATGCTGATCATCATATCGGTCAGCAATTCAAGTATAGTTGTGCAGAGGCTTGCCATTTTCATACCCTCACTGATTCTTGTGGGAATCATCGTGTATGCCAGGATGAGCCTGCCGGAATCGTACAGGTGGCTCAATTCAATGGGTAGGCCTGAAGAAGCGGAAAAGCAGGCAGATGACCTTGGCATCGATACCAGCCTCCAGGGGGAAAAGCCAACCCGCCGCGTAAATCCAGCTATAAGTTATATGGTTCTTGGATCCCTTGCCCTTTCACAGTACCTGACTTTCGGGTTAATGGTCTACATCGTACCATATTATGAGTTCACGGGGGTTATGGTGAGCTATCTCGTTTTCTTCGGGCTGCTGGGGTCTTCAATAGCCGGACCCATTGCCGCAAGGCTCATTTCCCGTGGAAGGAAGAATTATTCCATGTTTGCATATGCTGGTGGTTTTCTCACCGTTTTGATTATACTTTCTGTTGTCAATGACCTTCAGAATCTCTATGTTTTTGTTCCATTACT
>JAJZKL010000300.1 GCA_021804185.1 Thermoplasmata archaeon
GATGCTTTAAGGGGACTCGGCAGTGAAAGTGTCCAGGCAGTGCTCTCGGATGCCATGGTGAAAACAAGCGGAAATGGAAGCATAGACCACTCGGCATCTTACGTAATAGGTAACAGGGTGATGGAGATAGCCAGTGTTTTTCTTTCCCCGGGAGGTTCCTGTGTTTTCAAGCATTTTCAGGGAGACATGACCCAGGATCTCTTCAGGAAATGGAAGGATTCTTACAGGTTTTCAAGAATTACAAACACAAGGGCATCCAGGCATGGCAGCAGGGAGATTTACATGATATTCAAGGGAAAGCTATAGGACTTTTTCAAGTTTGTAGCCGTTCTTTTCCAGTACATCCCTGGTATCCTGCAGAAACTCCAGATCGATATAGGCGAAGTGCCTTTTTCCCTTGAGGTTTTCCCTGAGCAGTGAATCGGCAACATACTCGGATCGGAGCTTCTCCACCCTTCCTATGCCCTTTATCCTGTTCACTTCATTATTCCATTTTATTACAAAATCCTCGGCTGAAGTATCCTTAAGATCCATCTTCATGATCTTTTTCTTTCTCATGGAATGCCTGATCAGGGTGAAAGTTTTAACGTTCCTGGTATAAGCCCTGGAAAAATCATACTCATTAAGGTCCAGTGCCTCAACGGGAATATTGTTCTCCTTGGCATACTTGATTATCTCTATGTAACAGGGTGATGGTGTCATAATTTCACCATACACGGAAAGCCTCAGTCCATACACAATCTCGAAATCAGACAGATTCATCTCAAATGGATCATCAAGGAAAGCTTTCATTCCCTCGACCTCTTCGGGTGAAAGGCTGACGCTTAGCTGATCAGGAGTATGGACACGAAGTGCATCCCGCAGGCTGTTTCCATCACTGATTAAACCCTTGATTCCCACGAAAAGGTAGAAATATCTGCCGCTGTTCTTATCAAAGACCTGGTAAAGCATTATAGCATTGCACTCTTCTTGCTATGCAATAATCTTATTAAATCATCGGGGTCGTAAGCTTTCTTAAGTTCGCTTAATGTGACCAGCGGGCAGCCGCCAAGGTTGTCCTTGCTGGTTTCCTCCCTTGTTATTATGAGGGGCTGCTGCTCAAATATGTCGCTGACATTCTTTATTGCACTTGCCCTTTCCGGCCTTGAAAGAACGTTTTCAAAAAGCCCTACAAGCATGAGGGCTTTTATGGTTTCGAAAACAACGACATCAAATGGCGATCTGTTCATGGATTCATACATATAGCCTGTCCTCTTTATTATGTCCTCAAATTCACTGACAAATGGATCATCTGTTTTTACCTGATCAAAAGACCTGTTCATCTCAATGTTGAAAAGGTCAATTGCCTTCCTGAAATCGGTTCTCAATATCTCTTCCAGCTTAAGGAAAACATCTACAGTGGCAGCATTCCCAGACTCATAGAGTGAGATTGATCTCCTGGAAAGTCCCACTCTTTTGGACAGGTTTCCTATGGACATCCCTTTCTGCTCCCTGGTCCTGTGAAGTTCAGTTCCGTCTATGGAGATATAAAATCCTCCGGGGCCTGAATAAACGTAAAGCTGATCGCCGTTGACATAATTCACAAACGTGTCAACCGATACTATTGGGACTCCGTGCCTGTAATAGACAACATCATGCTCAAGTTCCCCGCTTCCGCATTTTTCGCCGATAACTATGGCTGCCGCACCTGTTATTTTGGCAAATTTCTGAATTTCCATAGCATTGGCTGACCGGAGCGTGTCTATGTTCTGAAGTATCTTCAAAATAAATTTCTGATCTCCTCTTCTGGCAATTATATCAAAGCTCACGAGCCCCTTCAAATCGGGTTCTGAGACTTTGAAACCTTCCTTCGCAAGGATATCGTAAAGCTTGTGAATAACCACTCTTCGATGATCGTCCACGATTAATATGTATGGAATATAGTATAAAATATTTTGCGTTGTCCTGTGAAAAATGCAATGTATGATGAAAATGGATAAACAGGAAAAATGAGAGGACCATGTCAATCAATTATCCAGGAGGATTCCTTCAACACTTGTCCGGACCGTCTCCTGTCAAATGACTGCATTGATCTGGTTCTTCAGTCATGTTTTCATCACTGCCGGCTGAATTCTTAAGTTTTCTGAAGAAAAACCATGTTCCCCAATAAATTATCAAAGCTTATGGTCGTGGTTTGCATATGGCCATATGGAAAATACGGAACCGGTGTTTGACCAGATAGCTGAATTTTATGACAGGACACGCAGGGCCCCGCTAAAAAATGAGATCGATGCAATTATCAGGCAGCTCGATGGATCAAAAACTGTTCTTGAGATAGGTGTTGGAACCGGCAGGATATCAAAGCCCATACAGGAGGCCGGGTTTGACGTCACAGGAATAGACATATCGGTGAGGATGCTTGAAAAGGCCAAAGAAAAGGGAATCGGGCATCTTGTGATTGGTGATGCAAGAAACCTCCCATTCCTGGACTCAAGTTTTGATGCTACGCTGATAGTGCATGTCTTCCACCTGATAGAGGACAACAGGAGGGTCATGCAGGAAGCTGGAAGGGTCACGAGAAAAATGGTAATGTCAATTGTCAGGGAACACGAATCTGCTGATGAATCCAGGAAGGAGTGGAGAAGGGAGGTCATCAGGATATTCTCCGAGACATGTGATCGTATGGGTTACGGCCTGAATACAAATGGTCCTTCTGGCCACAGGCAGGAATCCGCCATATCGGAAGTTTTTAAACCTTCCAGGAAGATACTTATAGATCGGAATACGCGCACCGTCAACCCCGAAAACTTTGCTGAAAGGTTCAGGTATTCATCCAGGTACGTT
>JAJZKL010000301.1 GCA_021804185.1 Thermoplasmata archaeon
AAGCATTTTGTAGCTTTTTCTTGTCCTGTATTTCGCCGAGTTTATAGGCATACTTCTTCTATGGTTCGGCTTCGTAAATTTCAGGACTTTATTTGTAAAAAAGGAGGTGAACAAGGTTGTCAATAGTTAATTTTGACAGGGTATTCTTTGCTTTTTCCATAGGATCGCACATAATTCTTGTGGTTATATCCATGGTACTGGCACTTCTTGTGTCAATTGTTGAACTTCTTGCCATAAGGAGGAACGATGAACTCTATGAAAAGATATCCAGAAGACTGGCAAAGACACTCATAATTATATTTGCAATAGGAACTGCCAGCGGTACACTGATTGCAGTGGAGCTCTTTGCCCTGTTTCCCGGGTTCATGTCAGTTGTCGGGTATGTGTCAATCCTTCCATTCTATTCCGAAGTTTTTGCATTTTTCCTGGAAGCAATAGCACTTGTTATGTATGTATATTTCTGGGACAGATTCAAGAACAGGTATTCCCACTGGCTTCTTTCAGTTATGGTTGTGGTGGGTACAGCTGCATCGGCAATATTCATAACCATGATTAACGCTTGGATGAACACCCCGGTGGGCTTCAATATACATGCATACCTTGCAACAGGAGTACTTACTGGAATAAATCCATGGGCCGTTTTTAATGCACCTTCCACATGGAGCGAGGAATTTCATGTTGTTACGACAACGTATGCTGCCGGAGGTTTTCTCATGATCGCATTCTTCTCTTATTTCTATCTCAAGGGAAAGGGTGTTGCAAGAGTTGCCTCAAAGGCGCTTCTCAAGATATCCACTGCCATATCAGGATTCTTCATAGTGCTGGCAGGACTGAGCGGCACCCTTACTGCATCAATGCTCATAGTGGAGCAACCCCTGAAATATGCAGCAATCGAGTTGAATCTGCACAGCTCAGCAAATGCAGCGGAAACAATCGGGGGGATTTTCTCTCACGGGAAGATTCTGGATGCAATAACAATACCTCATCTTCAGAGTCTTCTTGCATTCCCTCTCACTCTCGGGAAAGGCACAGTGCCAGGACTCAACCTGTTCCCAAACCAGAGTCTCTGGCCTCCTCTCTTCATACATCTTACGTTTGATGTTATGGTTCTTGGGGGAACATTGATTGGACTGTTTGCATTCTTCGTTATTCTGGGCTATCTTCTGCACAAAGACCCTTACACGCACAGGTTTGTGGTAGCCGGTGGAATAATATCAGGAATACTTGGGCTGCTTGTTTATGAATCCGGATGGGTTACAGATGAAGTTGGAAGGCAGCCATGGATCATCTATAATGTCATGAAGGTCTCCCAGGCGGCCAATACTTCCCCTTCCATAGTTCCACTTGGGATAGCAATGATAATATTCTATCTCGTAGCAATCCCATTCACCATATATTACACAGCAAAGACAGTAAATTTCAGGGAGTTCAATGACGAACCAACAGATGAGAAGAGAGGAGGTGAAGTAAATGTACCAGGTCGTTGAGTCGGAATTCTTCATGAACAGTGTCATATTTGCAGTATTCTTTGCAATTATAAGCACCGAGTTCATGGCCGGTTCAGCCCTCCTGATGCATTACAGGTCTTATGGAAAACAGGTGAAACGTTTTATAATACCGATATGGGAAATTACAGGCACCTTCTTCGTACTGTACGTGGTTAATGTTGAGGCACTTGCTCCGGGTCTGCTTCCAGTCGTTGCCGAAACCTATATTCCTCTAATCCTCCTGTTCATGATACTGTACAGCACAAGGAACGCATCCATAATTTTTGCAGAGTTCATATGGAAAAACAGCTTCATATCAGAGAAAACCCTATACAGGATCTATTCCACTGTAACGCTGATTCTCGGGGCAATACTTCTTGTAATATACGTGTCAATAGTTACAGGAAAAGGAATAAGCATATCTGCGCATTCGTTCAACCTCATACCATTCTTTTCTTACCTGCCGGATGACGGGATAATCCTTGGAAGCGCCCTCATATTCCTCGGTCTTTCCTATGTATTCTATGACATGGAGAAAAACAAAAGGAATTCCATTTATATCACTGTGGCCGGTCTTGTCATAAACGCTGTTTCCTTTGCATTCCTGAAAAATTTTGTCTTCTATCCTTATCTAGCGATACCCATTGTTCTCACTATACTTCTGCCCGTCCTCTATAATATACGCGGGACATCCTTAATCGCAAAAAACAAGATATTTTACATATCTGTAATGAGTATTTCAGTTGCCATTATAGAGAGATCATTCTTCCCGAATCTGTTTGGTGGTACTGTTGATGTAAGGGCCTATTTCTCAGGGACTGCAATGCAGTCTGCAATGTTTGAGCTGACAATCCTGATGATAATATTTGTCGGTTCCATGATGATATTCTATTTCCGCATGTATTTTGGAGGCTTCAGAAACACTATAAGGGAAAACGAACATGACACAGAGGGAAAGGGTGTATTATGAACAGGTCTGAAGTAAAGGGTGGGGAACCCGGGCAGCGGGATAACCACAGAAATATGGCAAATATTGGCTTCTATTACACAATAAAAGAGGGACATGAAAAGGAGTTTGAGGACACATTCCAGGCGACAGTCGAGTTCCTTGATCTTAATGCAGGCGGATTCAGGGAGGCACATCTGTACAGGGAGGTTGGCAAGAACCAGTACATGATCCTCAGCCTGTGGGACAGTGTTGAATCTTTTTCTGATTTTGTAAAAAGCAGAGAATTCGGTGAAGTTACAAAATTCGGGAAATCAATTGTGGAAGGAAGGCCATACCACAAGATTTTCATGGATTATTGAGTATGGGCGCGTTTATTAAGGT
>JAJZKL010000302.1 GCA_021804185.1 Thermoplasmata archaeon
CGTATATTATTGGGTTTAAACATATTTGTAACTCCCTGTCTAATGGTTCCCCCTTAATAAATCCACCCAGGGTGAAATTCAGGAATGAATTGCTATATCCCTTTTCACTGATCACTGTGCTTACGGTTGTGGAGTTAAGCACTATACATATTGTGGAATAATTGAAATCCCCCACAACCTGAAGGATTGAACTGGCTGATTTCACTGTTACTGCCGGTTCGGGTGCAAGAACACGCTTGTACGGGAACATGGAAACTATGATTATGACTGCAATGACAACCACTGCAATCATTATGATCTTCTTCCTTGAAATGATGGTTTTTTTCACTTTATGAAATATAAAATGGTAAACTATAATAATGTTACGGGGTACATACTAACAATTAGCATTATACGTATTCTTTTGACTTGCTTTCTGTAGGAAATGTGAGCACTACCCTGGAATCTCTCAATTACCCGGAACAGCTTTTCCTGAATTCTTTATGCGCAGGGGCTTTCATATGAGAGTTATATGGAAGAATATGTGGAAAAGATAACCCACAGTGAATGTTGCGGCTGCCGCAATTAGAGAAAGAAGCATTGCCTGCACAGATGTTCTCAAGATCCTCAGTCCCATTGTAAGGGCAACAATCATGTTTGTGATCCCCTGGCTGGCTGCTACAAGGATGACCGCGGTAACGAGAGCATCTATTCTGGGAAGAAAGATGAAAGGAAGAATGGGTATCACTGCACCCATAACATATGAAAATCCTACGTTTAGTGCTGATTTCTTAGATTCACCTTTATACTGGTCCATCTTCTTTCCATATCTTATTTTTCTCTCAAGAATGGATTTCTTTGTCAGTTCGTTTATCTTGTATTCTGATTCAGATTTCTGTGAAAGATAGGCTCCAAGTGCCATACTTATTGCACCACCTATTCCAACAACAGTTCCTCCCAGTGCAATGTAAAAATGGTTGGATATTATGGCGGATAGTCCTGCCAGTGAAGCGAGCACCTCAACCAGACCATCGCTCATCCCATATATGAGGTCCCTGTTTTTCTGTATGAGTATATCTTCATCTCCTGCCTTTTTGGAGAAAACCTCCTCGTGCTCTATCTCATCAAGTATTATTTTCTGGAGTGGGTTTGATATTTCTGCATCGCTTCTGTTATCCTCAAGAAATTTATTGTACTGAAGTATGGAATCTATTTCGCTATGTTCCAGAAGCTTTATGGCCAGATAATTCCCTATGAGTTTTCTTATGAAAAGAAGTCCTCTTATTCTGCCGAATTTTGGCCTTATACCATCTACATTGACGCCGGACTTTTCAAGACGCTGCTTCCAGAAATTTGCGTGTAATTTCTCAGTTTCTGAAAGATGCATGAGCGAATCCTTGAACTGGTCATCACCAATTCTCTGCGAAAGTTTACGGTAAAATACCATGTCTGTTATTTCATTACGATAGAACCCAACCTGATCTTCTAAGTTTGGACTTTCAGACATGTAAAAACCGGATTGACAAATCCGTATAAAACCCTATCACTTTATGCCTTACGAAAATCGGAATAACTGTCCGTTTTACTTTCAATAAGATATATATTTCCGAGCCATATTTGTAGGTGATATATATGATGGAGGAAAAAGTTTCAAACAATAAAGAACAGAATCTTGACAGAATAAAGATAAAGGTGACTCCACCTGGCCCGGAGACCAAAAAGATTATTGATTCGGATAACGAATTCATGGTTACAAGCACAAAATCATTACCACTTGCAGCAAAAAGAGGGATGGGATCATTCGTTGAGGATGCAGATGGAAACGTTTTTCTGGATTTTGCCAGTGGAATAAGCGTAACAAACCTTGGGCACGTCCACCCATATGTTACTGCGAAAGTTGAGGAGCAGCTCCATAAACTGTGGCACTTCGCAGGAACAGATTTCTATTACAGGGAGCAGGTTGATGCTGCAAGATCTATAGAGTCCATTACCCCTGGAACGTTCAAGAAGAAGGTTTTCTTTTCCAACAGCGGTGCAGAGAGCGTAGAGGCGGCAATAAAAATAGCCAAGATATTTTCAAAGAAACAGCAGTTCATAAGTTTCATAGGAGGTTTCCATGGAAGAACCCAGGGAGCGCTTTCAATGACAGCTTCAAAGGCAATCCAGCAGAAGGGTTTCTTCCCCAGTATGCCCGGCGTGGATCATGTACCTTATCCGAATCCTTTCAGGAATGCATTCGGTATTGATGGTTATGAACACCCGGATGAACTCGTCAATAGAACCCTTGATTTCATTGAGAAATACGTACTGAAAACATACGCACCACCTGAGAATGTTGCAGCATTCCTTGTTGAGCCCATACAGGGAGAAGGGGGCTACATAGTTCCACCGGCCAACTTCCACAAGGAACTCAGGAAACTGGCAGATGAGAACAACATTCTGGTAATAATGGACGAGGTTCAGAGTGGAATGGGAAGAACCGGGAAGTATTTCGCCTCGGAACATTTCGGTGTAGAGCCCGAGATAATCACAATTGCAAAGGCGGTTGCATCTGGAATTCCAATGGGTGCAGTAGTCATAAACTCAAGACTGGATTTCCCGGAATCGGGCCTTCACAGCAATACATTCGGCGGAAATGTTCTTGCAAGCGTTGCAGCTACAGCAACAATTGAGACAATGAAGAAGGAGAAAATCCTGGAAAATGTTGTAAAACAGGGAACATATTTCAAGAAGAGGCTGCTGGAACTCAAGGACAAATATAAGTCAATAGGGGATGTAAGAGGTCTGGGACTTATGGTGGCAATTGATTTCGTGAAGGACCAGAAGACAAGGGAACCA
>JAJZKL010000303.1 GCA_021804185.1 Thermoplasmata archaeon
TCATCAGATAACTGATTCCATCCAGAGTGAGAGAAGTGTCAATGTAAGTACAGGAAGGGCAATTAAAAACCCCACTTTCATATAATAGGCGTAGCTTATTGTGATGCCTTTCTTCCTGTTAAGTGTGTATATCCATAGAAGAGTGGCAAGGGATCCAATGGGCGTGAATTTTGGGCCGATGTCGTTTCCGATTACATTGGCGTATATGAGGGATGAACCGCCATGGATTGAAGATATACTTAGCGCGCCAAGCATCACTGATGGCATGTTGTTCATTCCGGCTGCCATTGTTGAGAACAGGTATCCGGAGAATATTATATTAAGTGGATCTGCCAGTGTCGATATGTGAATCAGCAGGTAAGATATGAGGAAAGTGAATCCTTCTCTTCCGAGACCGAAAACAACAAGATACATGCCGAAAGAGAACAGGACAATCTGCCAGGGTGCTTCCCGGATAACCCGGACAAGATCTATCCCTGACCTGAAATGGGATACTGTGAGGACTACTATGGCAGCTGACATTGCCACAAACGCAATTGGTATGTCATAATAACCGCCAATCGAATATGCTGCAATGAGCACCATTATTGTGGGAAGGGCCATTTTGAAGATATACGGTTCTTTGACAGCTTTTCCCGGTTCCTCCAGTTCCTCCGTCCTGTATTTAGCCGGGATTGACTTCCTGTAGAAAAGCCAGAGAATGAGGATGGAAGAAGCTATTGAAACCAGATCGGGAATGATCATCTCCCTGGCATAACTGTTGAAACTTATCTTGAAGTAAGTGGTGCTGACAATATTTACAAGGTTGCTGACAGGCAACGGAAGGCTTGCTGAATCTGCTATGAAGCCCGTTGCCATTATGAACGGTAACACAGCCTTTTTCGGGAATTTCAGGCTGGTAAGTATCTCGTAGACAATGGGAGTAAGTATCAGGGCGGTTCCGTCATTTGCGAAAATTGCGGATATGCCTGAACCCAGAAGAATTATAGAAAGAAACAGCGTTACACCATTGCCTCCTGCGAACCTTGCTATCTTTAACGCTGCATACCTGAAAACCCCTGCCTCATCAAAAAGGAGAGAAATGATTATTATGGCTATAAAGGTGAAAGTTGCATTCCACACTATGCCCCATACAATGAGAACACTTTCAAGATCGATGGTTCCAAGTGCCAGGCTTGCAATTGCCCCGGCCGTTGTCACATACCCTATTCCAACGTTTCTCGGTTTTTTCAGTACCAGCACAAGTGTTGCTGCAAAGATTATTATTGATACTGGAAACAGTATTCCCGGCCTAAACAGAACGTCCATCCCTTGAATTATGGCACCGGATCATTTCGGGCAGATTTCTCCACAAGTTCCATGACCTTTTTCTCTATGGTTTCCCGGATTGATCTCACTTCATCCAGGGTCTTTCCTTTTGGGTCCGGGAGATTCCAGTCCACGATTTTTTTCTGCATGGCAGCCAGAACTGGCGCTGGACATGCATCCTGAAGTGAGCAACCCATGACTATGACAAGGTCTGCCCAGTTTATCATAGGGTCTTCAAGCATTCTGGGTCTGGAATCGGTTAAATCGATCCCTTTCTCTCTCATTGCCTCAGCAACCGTTTCGTTGATTTTCGATGACGGAACCGTGCCGGCACTCTGTGCATTGAGTCCCATATGCTTTGCAAATGCCTCGGCCATCTTGCTTCTTCCAGCGTTTTCCACGCATACAAACAGATAGTTCTTTCCTTTCAAGTATTATTCAACTCCGCATGTTCTCTTTACGAATTCTCCAAAATTCAGGTCGTTGATGCTGTAATATGCCCATTTCCCATTCTTCCTCTTCCTGATTAAGCCTGAATTCTCCAGTATTCCTAGATTTCTGGATACAGTTGGCTGTGGCATTTGGAATAGGTATTCAATTTCACATACACACTTCTCGCCTCTGGAGATCAGAAGAAATATCCTCAATCTTGCTGCATCTGAAAGCGCTTTCATTTTCTTTTCAACATTCCTTATCTCTTCCGACTTTTCAGGATCATCAAGTATTCCCAGGAGGTTTCTGGACCCTTCTATGTCATCCATTGAGCATATTCCTGCCTGGAGGATATGTTCAAGCAATGGTTCACCAGCATCTGCCATGAGACATGATTGGAAATATGAATTTAAATATTTACATATATAGATATGATGATTTCACTTAAATGAAATGCTTCAGCGTGACTCCAGAAAATTAAATAATGCCATTGCGGATAGTATGCCATGCCTCAGACAGCGTTGGTTATAGTTGATGTCCAGAAAGCCATGTTTCCTCCTGAGAATCCGGTATTCAAGGGTGAGGAAATTGTTTCAAGAATTGCAGATTTTGCTGGAAAGGCCAGGGAAAGAGATATTCCGGTAGTTCTTGTCCAGCATTCAGGTCCTCCAGGAGATTCCTTCGAACCAAACAGCGAGGGATGGCATCTCAGGGACGAGATTCTTTCAGGAGAATCAGAACCAGTTGTTCACAAGGATACCCCGGATTCCTTTTTCAACACGGATCTGGACCTGATCCTTAAAAGCATGGATGTGAACCGCACCATAATATGTGGAATCCAGACGGAGTTATGCGTAGACACTACCTGCAGATCGGCATTTTCACATGGATACAAAGTTGTACTTCTTTCAGACTGCCACACAACCTGGAAAAGAGGTAGCATAAGCCCTGAACAGCTCATTTCAAACACAAACAGCATAATTGCGGAGTGGTTTGGTGAGGTCATGACAGCCGCAGAAGCGGAAGAAAGAATTATGGGCCCAGAAGAATAGGCCATTTCCATTAC
>JAJZKL010000304.1 GCA_021804185.1 Thermoplasmata archaeon
TGCCGTTAAGTGGATACATTTATCATGAGTTGCTATGAAAATTTTGATAAAGATACCCCTTTGTTTTCATCTACGACGCCCTGGACTTCTGATGAATTCCGACATACAATTTAGCAAAAATTATTGCTTTAGGGCTGTTTTCAAATGCCAGGAATTCATAAACTATTTATCACATAATTTGCTAAATGATTGATGGAATCAACAGATGGGAATGAAATTGTGATAGATTACAGACAGCGCAATCATCCCATAAAGGTAGTAAAGGTTGACAAAACATTAACTGTCAAAGTAAAAGGCCAGAATATCCTCAAGACCAGGAATGCATATCTTCTTGATGAGCACGGCCATAAACCTGTGTATTACTTCCCAATCAGCGATATTAACCGAGAGTTTCTCAGGGGAACTTCCACGGTGTCAGAATGCCCTTATAAGGGCAGAGCCCATTATTATTCACTTGTAGTTGGCGGCATGGAATTGAAGGATTCGGTCTGGCGCTATTCCGAGCCTTCCAAAGAGTTCACAGCTATCAGGGATTATATAGCATTCTATGGCAATTCCATTGATAACATAGAGGAATCATGATGCAATCAGAGTACACGCATGGTTTTGCATCGGAAGATTCGGTAGAATGTCAAAGCAATGGGAAATACAGGCGATATATTATACATGTGAAGGTGAAGAATGAAACCAGATCAATCCGTTGACAATAGAGAGGAAACGAAGCTTCTGTTATCATTTAATGAGACCAGGTCAAAGACACTTGAACTCTGCAGGCCACTCAGCAGGGATGATTACATGGTGCAGGCCACCCCTGAAACGAGCCCTCCTAAATGGCACCTCGGCCACACAACATGGTTCTTTGAGAATTTTATACTGAAGCCTTTCCATAAGGATTACAGGCCATTTGATGAGAAGTATATGTATCTGTTCAACTCGTATTATGAGACCGTAGGAGAGTTTCTCCCGAAACCCTTGAGATCAACAATTTCCAGGCCGGATCTTGATGATGTACTGAACTACAGGTCGCATGTTAACGAAGCCATGTCAGGTCTCGTTGGAAATCTTAAGGGCAAGGATATGCAGGAGGTGAAAGCGCGAATGAATCTTGGAATAAACCACGAACAGCAGCACCAGGAGCTGCTCTTGATGGATATAAAGATGAATTATTATGTGTCACCGTACCTGCCTGCATATACTAAGCCAGCTAAAAAAAGGAAGGCTGAACTGCAGGCTTCCGGTTGGCTATCATACGGCGAGTCCATTGCAACGGTGGGCTATGATGGGCAAGGATTCTGCTTTGACAACGAGTTGCCCATGCACCATGAACTGATTCCCAGATTCAATATGAGCAACAGACTTGTTACCAATGGGGAGTATATGGAATTTATTCAGGATGAAGGATACGCACGGCCTGAACTGTGGCTTTCAGACGGCTGGATTGCAAAGCGCAAAAATAACTGGGCAGCTCCCCTTTACTGGGGCAACAGCGACGGTGAATTTTATTACTTCACCCTCTCCGGAAGAAGAAAGGTTGATCCAAACGAACCTGTAGTGCATGTATCCTATTATGAAGCTGATGCGTACGCTCGATGGGCAGGTTTCAGACTGCCAACAGAATTCCAGTGGGAATATGCCATGAGGACTACGGAGCTGAACCATCAGGGAAACACTCTTGAGAGTGGGATTTACCATCCGGATGTTCAGCCGGTTGAGAAAACAGAGATTGCCGGGCCAGGCGGCGTCTGGGAATGGACTTCAAGTGCATATTCTCCATATCCCGGATTCAGACCGCTTCCCGGGTCCATAGGAGAATATAATGGAAAATTTATGGCAAACCAGATTGTTCTTCGCGGAACAAGCTGCGTTACTCCAGATGGGCATTCCAGGCTCTCTTACCGCAACTTTTACCATCCGGAGGATCGCTGGCAGTTCGCAGGCTTCAGGTTATGCAGGGAATGATGCCAGTTGCAGGGAAGCAATGAAATAATAGATATGAAACCAAAACTTTCCGACTTCAGTGAGGAGGTTGTAAATGGTCTTCTTTCCATACCCAAAAAAATCAGTCCGAAGTTCTTTTACGATAACGAAGGATCGCAGATATTCGATGAGATCACGAAGCTGCCTGAATACTATCTCACAAGGGCCGAACTGGAGATACTTGAAACCCGGCGCACTGATATTGGCAGGGTCATAGGGGCGGACGCCACTGTTGTGGAACTCGGAAGCGGTAGCGGTCAGAAAGGACTCCTGCTCCTTAAGGGACTTATCAGACCTAAGGAATTGGCATTTGTTGATATCTCCATTGAGGCGCTCAGGAATGCCGTTAAGCTGGTTCACACTTATTTTCCGCATATAGCCGTGAAGGGAATATGCGCAGATTACACCAGCACAGACGTGATGGGGCAGATGGATATCCCTGGAAGAAAGGGGATAGTATTTCTTGGGTCCACAATAGGCAACATGGAACCTGAAGAAGCAAGGGGCTTCATTTCAGGATGCAGAAGACTTCTTTCGGATGGCGAAACTCTCACCATAGGTGTGGACCTTAAGAAGGATAAGGAGACACTGGAAAGGGCATACAACGACAGTAAAGGAGTCACAGCAAGATTCAACCTAAACTTAATTTCACGGATTAACAGGGAGCTGGGTGCTGGAATTCCGGGAGGCGCATTCATCCACAAGGCCTTTTACAATGAGAGCAGGGGAAGAATAGAGATGCATCTGCAGAGCACAAGAACGCAGACATTTCTTATTGCAGGCAATGAAATCAACTTTGAGAAAGGTGAGACAAT
>JAJZKL010000305.1 GCA_021804185.1 Thermoplasmata archaeon
GAAGCGGCAAATCCTATGCCAGCTTCCTGACAAACACCAACCTTCAGCATTATTCCAATCCATTTGACCTGAGCTATTTCAGCACAACATTCGTCATAACGGGATTCATGTTTGTATCCGCAGGCATAGGATTTGCCGCTTCCATGGCATTCATAAGGGGAATAATGAGCGAGCACGGGAAGATAGGCAATTTCTACCATGATTTCCTGGTATCGGAATTTTACCTTCTTCTTCCCCTGTCTGTTCTTCTTACCATAATACTGATTCTATCCGGCATTCCCCAGACAATGTCCCCTTATATTACGATTACACCAGTACTTAGCCATGTCTCGTTCCGGCTACCTCTTGGTCCGGTCGCCACGCTGGAGGCAATAAAGAATATTGGAACCAATGGCGGAGGATTCTACGGGGCAAACGCGGGTTTCCCTCTGGAAAATCCCAACTGGTTCACAAACCTGGTTGAACTGGAGGCTTTCCTGCTGATTCCCCTTGCCTCCATCCTTTCTCTGGGCAAGGTTTTTGAAAACAGAAGATTTGCAACGATGCTTTATGGCGTCATAATGGCCATTTTCATATTTACAGCCTTTCTCTCTTTTTTTGGAGAGATGGTCGGCATTCCGGCCATAACCGATCTTGGCATGAGTTTTACCGGTAACATGCTGGGAAAGGAGACCGCCATAGGGATATCGCAGAGCACAATATTCTCAGTGGGGGCAACACTTACCTCAACCGGAGCCGCAAATGGGGCTCTCATAAATTACACGCCAGTCGGCATAATGGGGCCGCTTCTTGATCTGCTTCTCAATGATCCCCTAGGTGGAGTCGGGACTGGTGTCCTAAACATATTCATGTACGTGATATTCACTGTTTTCATAACATCACTCATGGTGGGTAAGCTCCCGGAAATAATGAGCTTGAAGATTGGCTCGAGGGAGATTCGCTATTCCACACTTTCACTCGTCACCCATCCACTGCTTGTCATAATCCCATTCGGAATCACCCTGCTCATCCCCAACATGCTTTCAACATTCGTAAATACAAGACCCGATCAGATTACGCAGCTGCTTTATGAATTTGGCACGGCAGCGGCGAACAATGGTTCCGAAATGGGAGGATTCCTGACAAATCAGGCATATTTTAATTATCTCGATGGTATTATTATGATACTGGGCAGATATCTTCTCATGGGATTCCAGCTACTCATTGCCCAGTCCTTTTCCTATAAGAAGCCAAAGGTACAGGTGATGAGGACTGTTGATCCAGGATCATTCATGTTTGGTTTTTCGCTCTTCTTTGTCATGATCCTGCTTGGATTGCTCTCATTCTTTCCCATACTGGCACTGGGTCCTCTTCTCGCATTTGCCAGGGCGTTCAACCTTTTCATAATCGGGGTGGTGCCGTGAACAAATATCTCGAAATAGTCTACTACACATTCAGGGACTTCAGACCCGACAGACTTTTCAGGAACCCGGTTATGTTTGTCACAGAGGTGGCTTTCATTGTCTCTCTGGTCTTCACAATAGACCCTGCAATTGCAGATCTGCCTTCCAGGTTCCCCTACAGTGCGTTCTACGTATCCACGACTGTGATGCTTTTCCTCACAATTTTCTTCAGCAATCTCGCAGAAGCGGTTTCAGAAGGAAAGAGTAATGCCATAACTGCCTCACTCAGGAAAATGAAGACCAACATAGTCGCCCATGTCAAGACGGACTCTGGAATTGTTGACAAGGCTTCCGATCAGGTGAGGAAGGGCGACGTCGTTGTGGTCTACAAGGATGAGATCATACCCGTTGACGGCGAAATCATAAGCGGAAGCTGCTACGTCAACGAATCCAACATCACTGGAGAATCGAGGCCGGTAATGAAGGTTCAGGGTGACAGCGTTACAGGATCCACAAAGCTGGTTACAGATTCAGTCGAAATTCGTGCAACTTCAGATCCGGGGGAGAGTTTCATTGATAACATGATCAAGCTTATAGGTACTGCAACAAGACAGCGCACCCCCAACGAAATAGCGCTCGCCGTCCTACTGTCTGGCCTCACCCTTGTTTTCCTCATAATAACTGCAGTCATATTTCCCATGTCAATGGCCCTTGGAGTAGGCATCAACATAGTGATGCTCATAGTACTGCTGATAGCCTTAATGCCCACAACAATAGGCGCTCTCCTTCCTGCAATTGGAGTTTCAGCCATCAACAAGATATCAGAATTCAACATAATTGCAAAGAGCGGAAGGGCAGTGGAAAATGCCGGCGATATAGATACAATCATCCTTGACAAGACCGGTACAGTAACAATAGGTGAGAGGGAAGCCGTAAAGTTCTATCCAAACAATGGCATCGATTATAACGAGTTCGTGAAGATGTGCGCAATCTCCTCGCTGGAAGACATGACAAAGGAAGGTATATCCATTGTTAACCTTGCAAAAAAGGAAGGCATCTCTGTAACGGGAGAAGAGATGGGAGATCATGAGTTCATTCCATTTTCAGCAGAGACAAAATACAGTGGTGTCCTGATGAACGGCCATCAGATACTCAAGGGATCTCTCAAGGCGCTCAAGACAAAGTTCAGTCTTTCCGACACCTTCATAGAAGCCCTTTGCAAGGAGATATCAATGCGAGGGGGGACTGCAATTCCAGTGGTCAGGGATGACAGTTTTGTCGGCGTCATAGAGCTCAACGATCTGTTAAAGCCAGGCGTAAAGGAACGCCTTGAGTCAATCAAATCAATGAACATAAAGACAATAATGTGCACAGGGGACGACGAGGT
>JAJZKL010000004.1 GCA_021804185.1 Thermoplasmata archaeon
GCCCACCTCCCATTACGGGCATCCTCCAGAATATCTCTACAAAAGAATGGTAAAGCTTGGAGGAATACTTTCCGATCTCATTCTGGAAAAATACGGGAATCAGACATACATGGAAAAGCTTGCGGACCCTTTCTGGTTCCATTCACTTTCCCTGGCAATTGGTTTTGACTGGAATTCAAGCGGAACTACAACCGCAACTTTGAGTGCAATCAAAGAATATTTTGCAAGGCGCAATTCTGATGTACACATTATAGGGGGAAAGGGAAAGAGGCTTTCTGAAATGCGCGCAGAAATGGACACTCTTGTAAAAGAAGGAAGGATATCGGAGTCCAAGGGTACCAGAATTCTTGAAGATGCAAGAAGGATAGCAAGGGTTGACCAGTCCCTCCTACAGGATGACTTTGACCTTTACATGCAGTTCCTTGTTATGGATGAGAATGGGAGGTGGGCCATTGTCCAGCAGGGTATGAACCCTGCACAGCGGATAGCCAGAAGATACCACTGGATCAGACGATCCGGAATGGACTTTATAAATGATTACAGGAACGGAATCTCATCTGAGGTAGTAAGAGACCAGGTTCTGGATCTATCCACTAAAGCCAGTGAAAAAAACAGGCATTCTATGGTTTCACTTGGAAAGGAGAATCCAGAAAGGTACAGATACACAATTGAGAATGGCCCCCAAAGGTCACTGGACAATTTTCAGTTCCCAGAAAGGCATCTTCGCCTGGACTACCGCATAGACTGGCCTAAAATGAGGGCAATTTATGAATACCAGCCTGAGGATTTTCAGGAACTTGCTTATATGAAGGGTGTGGGAAAATCAACAATCCGTGCGCTTTCCTATCTCGCAGAGTTAGTTTATGGAGACGAGCCATCATTCCGTGATCCTGTTAAATTCTCATTTGCAGTTGGAGGAAAAGACGGTGTTCCAAAACCGATTAACAGGAATGACTATGATATTGCAATTTCATTTTTTAAGGAACTTCTCGGACAGACAAGAATAGGTGACATGAGCCTTGAGTCAATAGCTGCAAAGCTTTCTCGGTCCAGTTTTCAGAGAACCTCCTAGATCTAAAACCCCTGTATTCTCCTGAAAGATTAAAGTTTTCTGAAAATAGAGGTGTTTCAAAACGCTTATATAGATTCTTGGCCTCTAATAAGGGCTGTGCTGAATGCAGAAAACCTCTGAAGACAGATTTGATGTCACTGATTTTCTTCCTTTTCTCGATCCTTTGATAAGGAAATGGTTCAACTCCAGATACGAAGGACTCACAGAGCCTCAGAGGAAGGCAATTCCGCTTATCCATAACAGGGAAAATGTCCTTGTTTCCAGCCCAACCGGAACCGGCAAAACCCTGACCGGTTTCCTTTCAGTAATAAATGAGCTATTTATCCTTTCAAGAGAGGGGCGGCTTGAGGACAGGATTTACTGTCTGTATGTCAGCCCTCTCAAGGCACTTGCCAACGATATAAACAAAAACCTTGAACAACCACTGTCAGAGATCAGAGATGTTGCACTCAGTGAAGGCCTGGATTTTCCACAGATAAGGGCAGCGGTCAGAACGGGTGACACACCACAGAATGAAAGGGCAAAGATGCTGAGAAAACCACCGCACATTCTCATCACAACACCGGAATCCTTTTCGCTTGCCCTTTCCGCACCAAAGTTCAGGGAAAAGCTCAAGGATCTTCGATATGTAATCATAGATGAAATTCATGAGATATCATCCACCAAGAGGGGGGCACTGCTTTCCCTGAATCTAGAAAGGCTCTCAAAAGAGAATGGTGACTTTATAAGAATTGGGCTTTCTGCAACTCAGGCACCTATAGAGACCATTGCTGCATATCTGTGTGGATTTGATGGCGAAATACCAAGAAAATGCTCAATTATTGAGGTGGACACAAAGAAGTACCTTGATCTGAGCACAATAACTCCTGTCAATGACCTTACGAAATCCAGTTACGAGGTTGCAAATGACAGAATGTATGAGATCCTTGTCGACCTCATCAATTCTCACAATGCCACTATTATATTCACAAATACCAGAAGTGGAACAGAAAATGTGGCTATGCGGCTCAAGGCCAGAGGAGTTGAGAGCATTGAAGCCCACCACTCGTCTCTGGGAAAAGATACCAGGATCGAGGTGGAAAACAAACTCAAGAACGGTGAGCTCAAATGTGTAATAACCTCCACATCTCTGGAGCTGGGCATCGATGTTGGCTACATAGATCTCGTAGTTCAGATAGGAAGCCCAAAATCAGTGTCCAAAGGGCTACAGCGTATAGGAAGGTCCGGTCATGGAATAAATGATCTTTCAAAGGGGAGATTTGTTGTCTTCGATCTTGATGACCTTGTTGAATGTGCGGTCCTGACAAGAGCAGCATACGAAAGAAACATAGATCGTGTCCATGTGCCACTCAATTCTCTTGATGTTCTTTCACAGGTTCTTGTTGGAATGTCCCTTGAGAAGGTATACAGGGATAGGGAGGCATTTGACCTGGTAAGGAACTCCTATAATTTTCATGATCTTTCATGGGACGATTTCATCTCCACACTGAGATACCTGGCAGGCAAAATTGAGGCAGGGGAGATATACTCAAAGATCTGGTACGACGAGGCCGAAGGCACATTCGGAAAGAGAAGGAGCACAAGGATGCTCTATTTCATGAACATTGGCACGATTCCGGAAGAGGCTGACTATAAGGTTATAAGTGACAAGGGCAGGCACCTTGGCCAGCTCAGTGACAAATTTGCCGAGCGACTGAAAAATGGCGACATTTTCGTTCTTGGCGCAAGAACTTACATGTATCTGAGAACAGTCCAGAACAGAATTTATGTTAAGGACGCAACAGGAATGAGGCCCACCGTCCCATCATGGTCAGGGGAAATGCTCCCAAGAAGCTACGATCTTGGCACAATGGTTGGGAAATTCAGAAGGGAGGTGCTGGAGAGGCTCCAGAAGAAGGAGGATGTGTCATCATGGCTCATTCAGAATTATCATGTTGATACACATGGCGCAAACAGCATCATTTCATACATTGAGGCACAGTCAAAGTTCGATCTTCCAACGGATTCCCACCTTCTTGTTGAGGGCTACGTTGACGAATCAAAAATATACAGCATGATATTCCACGTCCCTCTGGGCAGGAGAATCAACGACGCACTTTCCAGGGCATATGCACAGGCCATATCGAAGAGGTTCGGGACAAACCTTCGTGTAACCATAACGGATGATGGGTTTATGCTGGGATCTGAGAAGAAGATTCCAATAAAGGAGGCAGTAAGAACGCTCTCATCAAGCAGCTTTGAAGATACAGTAAGAAGCTCCCTTGCCAACACTGAGGTTTTCAAGCAGCGTTTCAGGCACTGTGCAACCAGATCCCTGATGGTTCTGAGGAAATACAAGGGTTATGACATATCCATTGTGAGGCAGCAGCTTCGCAGTGACAAACTGCTCAAGACACTAAGCGAGATGAGAAATTTTCCAGTGATCAAAGAGACCTATCATGAGATCATGAATGAAATGATGGACGTCCCCATGGCCAGGAAATACATTGGAGATGTTGTGGAGAAAGGAAATTTTCATGTTATTGACTATTCCGGGGAGACTTCTCCATTCTCTTATGGCCTGATTCTATCGGGGGTTTCCGATATGGTACTGATGGAGGACAGGTCCCAGCTTCTCAGGGAACTCCAGTCGAAAATACTTGATAAAATATACGGACCAGGGAAGATAAGTGTCCTCATTACAGACCAGAAGAAGGTAGATGAGTATTTCAGGCTGAAGGTGCCAAGAATTTCCACAATAGATGATTACAGGGAATTTGCCAGGTATTTTCTTCTCTTCGATCCCTTCAAGAACCGTTTCAACTCACCTTTTCCATATGCGGAAACAGGTGTGACTGATTTAACCGAGGAGCTAATCGGTTCGGATGAGATCATCTCTGTCCATGTCAGAGGCACGCTATACACATCAGTTTATAATTACCCTATAGTCTGGTCTCTATTCCGGCATGATAGCAGAACAGATCAGATTCATGAGGATGTCCTTCATATCATTGAAGGAAAAACATTTGCAGAGATTAAGAAGGAATCGGATCTGGAGGAGCAGAAACTTCGAGAGATACTCTCAGACCTTGAATCCTCATTCCTGATCAGAAGAACAATTTCTCAGGGAAAGCAGGTTTTCATATCAAACCATCTATCCCCTGATCCGATTCCCTCAGATCAGGCGGCTGCAGAGGCCCTGAGGTTAGTCCTTGGAAGTTATGGCCCACTGACTTACGATGAAATTCAGATTCGACTGCCAGTAGGGGAGGAACTACTGAAGAAAGGCCTTGATATTCTGACTTCAGGTGGAGAGGTTGTAAATGATTTCATCACACCGGTGTTTGCTAAACAGTACATGCTGAAAAGCGATCTTGAATCGATCCTTGGAGGAGGCAATGAGAACTCGGTCGAATCAAGGGTTACAGGTTTCATGGAGAAGGTTCCAGACACAGTTGCATATTTCGATAAATACGGATACTGTTATGGAACTGATAATCTGATTCCCAGAATAGACGATATAAAGGAGGGTGAACTCTTTGATATCATGGCTGGCGGGAATGTCAGTTATGGAAGATTCATTAAGCACAGATTATGTTTCATTTCAGACTGGCTTGCGAGGTCTCTGCACTCATTGAGGATGGAAATCCTTAAAGATGAGGAAAAAACAATTCTTAACCTTATAGTAGGAGGTGTATCAGATGAATTTGAACTGTCAAAACGTTCATCAATGGATATCAAGATTATCAGGCAGATAGTGAAAAATCTTGAGTTTCACATCATGGTAAGGCGTTCACAGGAAAACAGCCTCGTACCATTCTTGGGCGAAGAATCAACGATCACGAAGGGAGAAGCGGTCTCAACCCTGGTTGAGAAATTCGGGCCCATTTCCAGAAGGGAGATGATGAATAATTTCTGGTTTTATGCTGACGCACCGCTGAAGGAGGCAGGTCTGAAGGGGGTTGTGATTCGTGGCGATCTATATTACGGTTTCAAGAGTGGAGGCAGGACAAGCAATACTGCAGGAATTTTAAGCGTACTTGATCCAGTTGAGCTCTATCTGGGAAAGAAGTACTTCAGGGAAATTTCATACAACAGAATATTCATTGTTAACGGAAGAGAGGAAGGGTCTCTGAACATACAGAACAGGAACGGAATAATCTGGGTCACACAGGTCTCTGTACCGGTGAGGCTTTCAGGCATGCTTCTGGGAGAGCTGAGGCATCTCGCTGCAAGATCCGGAAATACACCTCTCTGTATAGAGATTCCTCGATCCGGATTTGGTGACGCTGATACTGGGGGGTTCAGTCAGATAGAGAGTTTCCTTGTTTCTGATGATCTGAACATATCACCTTTTAGCATGGAGGATCTGTTTGCCTATGCTTCTGAGATGCACCTGAGCTCCGACCAGAATGCTGTGTATGAAAATGTCAAGAAGGAAATACTGGGATTCAGGAATGAGGTGGAAGCGTCGTATGCCGGTCTCAGGAATGTTATATTCCGCGGATATTTTCAGTCAAGGCTACTTTTCCAGTTCAACGGACCTTTCACGACACAGGCACTTGGAACCATGGAGGCTATCTCACTTTACAGGGCAATAAGAAACGGATCCATAAATTCGGATGACCAGAAGATAATCCATACTATAATAGACATGGCTGGAGCCACTGAACAGCAGATCCGCGGGGTTATTGGAAGATCGGTAACTGACCTGAAGTACCGCCTTGGAAGGTTGTTCGAGAACTGCATTATTGCTAAGGATTTTGAAAGGCGCTACGTTTTCGTTCCTGAAAGATATTCCAGGGACGAGGCATTACAGACACTCCTCTCTTTTCTCCTCGAGAGGATGGGATTCTTTGATTTTGCAATTCTCAAAGATCTGCTTGGTGAATCATACAATTCAGATGTAGAGAAAATTGCAGAAATTCTTGTGAAGTCAGGGCAGGTAATCAAATGCATTCTTCCGGAGCATCAAAAAATAATATTCTTAAAGAGGAGCCTCAGGAAAAGCAGACAAAGAGGTCATTTCTCAAGGATTGTGGCCCCTAAGGACATTCTGTCTCTGTATTTTTCGGACCTGATCAAAAGGGAAGCTGGAACACTGAATTCCTACGTTCTTGTTGAGGAAGGAGTCATAATAGCATCGCTTAACGCCAGAAGGAATATTAAAAAATTGAAAGTGTCGCACTTCAATGGTACGGATGATGGCAGGGAAAAACTTGTCTCTGAATTGAATTCTCTTGGTTTTGCGGTTTCATTCAACTGATTCCCCTGTATCGGAAATCAAGCATGCATTCAGCAGGAAAGATTAATATCAATTCTACCTGATCCCCGCTGGAATGAGCAACTTTACCATCTATGCCTCTTCGCTTTCTATGGTGGTATCAGCGTTTCTTCTTGTGATTGCTTCAAGAGCGCTTATCAGGGTTCATTCAAGGATATTTGGTGCGTTGATTGCTGTATTTGTTGTTATACTGGTGGAGTCAGTGCTTGCACTGGTTTCACTATTTGATCTGGTATCATTTCCATTCTCTCTGGATGAAATGCTTGTTTTCGGAAACATCATTGTTCTGATCGTTTTCTATGCAGGGGTGCTGGGGAGAAAGTGATTGCTGTTGTCAGGAGAAACTACACGTTTGCTCATTCTGGATAAGATAAAGCTTAACCCCGGGATTCACTTCAGGGAACTTCAGCGAGCAGTGAGCTGCGCCACTGGACAGCTTCAGTACCATCTTTACAGGATGGAAACATCCGGCGACATATACTCCAGGAAGGATGGCAGAACCGTCCGCTACTTCCCATCCTCCGGACCAAGCTTCAGGGATCGAGAGATAATCTATTCACTGAGGAGCCGTGAGCGTTCAAGAATTATATTTCTCCTTCTCGATCGTAATTCTCTTCCGAAGTATAGGGTACTGAAGGTCAGGAAATCAAGAGATGAGGAATGCAGGGCAGCACTTGATGAACTTCTGAAAACAGGGATAGTAGAGGAAAAGGACGGAAACATTTTACTTGTAAACCCAGGTGAAATAATTTCTGTTCTGAAGATGTATAGGGAGAGCTTCATAGACTCAATTACGGCAAACCTAATATCTCTTCTTGAGTGATCTTCTACCAATTGCATAAGATCCGTATGCAACTCCCAACAGTAATGCTCCTGTTCCGGCCCCTTCCAGAAGTATCTTTATGTGGGCCTCCAGGAAAAGTTCTGACTCTCTGATAACTTTTGCAGATATGGGGCTATTGAGGAAATTGAACTCTGGACTGGCAAGGTATGGATCCTGTGTCAGGTTCTTTATTCCGTTGGTGAAATTGTATCTGAATACAAGGAGGGAAAAAGGCCCCGCATAAGTACGCACAACTGACAATGTCCTGTTCTGGCCGTTGACAGTGTAATTATTGGTCCACCAGTAGGATGCATAGTCCTTCCCGGAAGATAGGACAAGTCCAGTTACGCTGGCATTCTTAACCATCCGCTCGTTCCCATGATTAAAATTGCCAAACTTTCCGTTTGAGCCAAGAATCTGGAACAGGCCAATGGTTCCACCTCCATGTATCGAACTGGAAGTTATCATGAATGAAACTTTGAACGCACCGAACCTGCTTCCATTTGATTCATTCAGGCCAAATATATGGGTTCTGGCCTGGCTGTTTACCATGATCGTGACATTTGCTTTGCTATCTACACTGCCATGGTAGCCCCTGAAAAATGGTCCTGTTTGCGCAGATGGAGGATTTGTTCCAAGAAGCCTTGACATTAATAGCCTGGCCCTGAAATTTTCCACAGGAAAGAAATTAACCTCACCGCTGTATGAATAATTAATGCTCCCCTTTACCGGGTGTTCCCACCTCACATTTCTGAGGCCTGCAGAATAGTATGAACCGTTCTGGTAAAGGGCGATCTGAACAAATGAGAGGTTCAGGCTTCCATTTGAGTCCTTTAGATAGATTTCAGGCACATCAGAGATGAAATATGCATAAGAATGGTGTGGGTCCATATGTCCCCCAACATATGCACCTGGGACAACCATAAGGGACGCCAATACAATAGCAAGCAGGACCTTCAACGATCATACAAGCGGTATATGGAATAATAATTTTTGGTACAAAATGTGCATTATGCTTATTATCAAAAAAATTCTGTTGATTTAAGGGTGGAATCAGGCAAATTCTTCCTGAAGTTCTATCATGACCAGGTTCAGGACTTCTTCAAACGTTTTGCCTGTATACTCCCTGAGACCTCCCATTTCTGTTCTCAATTTTGCCACATATGTGTCTTCATCCTGGTCAAATTCTATATTGCAAATTAATTCCTGCATGAAAGTAAACCCAAATCTGTAATAAACTGTCATTAAAAATCTTTCCTCAGGCATGCCCCTCCCCCCATCTCAGAGAGGTGCATGTTGAAGTGAGAAAATTATCTGCATTGATTCATCTTTTATGCAGGCAGAAAAGTGGACACCTGTCAACGTTTTAGTATTACAGGGAAATATGGAATTGTTAGGATTGCATCTCATGAGAGGTATATGCAGGGGGCCCACAGATGGGCCATTTTGATCTTGAAATGGTGCTGCTCCTTATAATGGGGGGCATGGCACTTTCAATGGGCTACACAATAATGCTCTCTTCATCCTCAAAAAATATACTGCAGCGGCTCGTAGTATACATAATCCTTGCAATGATGAACAGCATGCTCCTGGCCCCGTTTATCTATCTTGCATTTCCCGGGCTCATTTCAATTGACAGGGCTGTGGAACTGGCACTTCTGATAATGGTTGTTGAAATAGCCCCATTTCTCATATCATTTACAAATTCAATGTTCAGGAACTCTGATGTGAATCGGGGGAAATTCCTTCTTATATTTCTGGCATTTTTTGTCATTTTTGATGAAATTCTTATGAGCATTGATTTCAACATAATAATATCCGGTACAAGTTACATCAATATTCTGCATTCAGATCCCGTTAGAGGTGTATTCCAGTCAATCTCATCATACTGGTTCGTATTCCCAATGTCTATTGAAATGTTCTTCAGCGTATTCCTGATGAGAAAGTCATTCAAAAAAGCCTCTCTGATTATCCTGTCCACTCAGGCTGCAATAATGCTCTTTGCACCAACTGCAATAGACAATGGAATCTGGGCCTATGCTGCTGTCTTCATATCAGGATTCATCATGACAGGGTTGTTCGTCTTCATTTTTGAGCATCTATACCGTGTTCAGGGTATAAGGGGAAGAATGGCCGATTATATCATCATGCTTCTGTTTGCATATACAATAATGATGTGTGGGGTATTCCTCTGGCAGATATATTCCAGCTATATTGTGTTCAGCTCTGGCATGATAATCGATATGGTAGTCTATATCCGAGCTGCAGGTGACAGCGGGTACCTGAATTCAGGGAAGAAAGTGTACTGGCTGGCCAACAGGAACTGGTCATTTTTGTTTCTGGCAATGGTTTTCGCTGCAGAGTTCTTCATGGGGGCAGCTTTTGATGCTCAATATTATGGGGCCAGCAATCTTGTATCCACACTGGGGCTGGTTTCCATAGGTGGCGGAATCACTGGAGTGATTTCCTCATCAATTTACGATTTTTTCAGACTCTTCGCTGATATAAGCCTATCTGCATGGTTTTACATCATGATGGGTATAGAAATGGGGTCCCTTGTCCTTTTCAAGATAAGAAAGACAAGAGACATGGAAACCAAGATAAGGCTTTCTTTTATGCTCTTTGCATACGCTGTTTACTCTATAATTATCCCTTCATTCGTTGTTTCAAATGTGTCAGTGGTTCCATTTGTAGGATGGACAATGGGCATAGGATCTGGCGGTGGCCTGGCGCCTGCTCTGATCATACCAATGGTATTGACTTACGTTATAAGCGGCATATTATCCCTATTGTTCGGCTCCAGGCAGTTATGCTCAACATTTTGCACCGCTCCGGTAATGTATCAGGGTACGTTCTATGATTCAATGAAAGGATTCAACAAATCCTCGGGCAAGGCAAAATCGCTGACAGTGAATGATCATGCCGGTAGAATGACATACAGAGTAGTTTCTATCACAATATATGCAATGATCATAATTACGGGAATTATATCATGGCTTGATTACAATCATTATCTTAACATCACCATCTACGGCACTGATCCTCTATACATGCTCTACCTGTTTCTTTTTGGATTCCTGTGGTATGCGGTCTTCATAACCATGCCATACGTGGGCTCATATGGATGCATTAACACTGGATACTGCCACTGGGGAAATTTCAACAGGTTCATATCAAGGTTCGGTTTCTTCAGGCTTAAAGTCAGGGACCCCATTCAGTGCGTGAACTGCAAAACCAAAGACTGCACACTTGCCTGCCCCGTTGGGAATTACGGTCAGGCAGGTTCATTTATCAAAAAGGGGGAATACAGGGACTCAAGGTGTGTAGGGATAGGGGACTGCGTTAACGCCTGCCCGTACGAGAACATATTCTATTATGATGTCAGGCACTTCATAAAGGAGAGAATGAAAAAAGGTTCCTCATAGTGTGGCTGTGCTGGACACTTCATTGCTTTTTATGTTTCCGTCAGTAAACCATCCCAGTACAACCAGGAAATAGAAGAACATTGAGAGGACCATAGAGATAGCAAAGATTAGCCAGCTAATTCCAAATGGGTGCGTTACAAATATTGGTTCTGCAAGACCCACCGCCGATATCACAACTATGAAAATAAACCAGGAAACAAGGTTCTTACCTTTCTGTCCAATATTTGAACGGTTCCTGTATACATAACTGAATATAATGTAAATAGCAAGAAGCATGAGAATTGAGTAGACAATTAGCAGAGGAGTTATAGGCCCGGAACTGCCAAGAAGGGCTGGATCAGCTATTTGCATCAGCAGTATGGCAAGCAGAATTCTTCTATCCAGACCATTTCCAGTGAATGTAAAAATGAAGAATAGCATCTCTGCAATCATTGGGGCCAGGAATATGAAATTGGTAATACTAAGCCCAAAAAAATCAGGGATTTGCAAGGTACTTGATAAACCATTAGTATAATAGGCAAGAATCCTCAGGAAAAGTGCCATTGACACCTCGTTCCATACAAGCACAAGAGAGATTCCCAAAGCCCGGTTTCTTGATAGTATTGTAATTCGTGTCTTAATTCCTGTCAGGAAAATATAGACGAGGGCGACTGACATGAAGAGCATTGCTATGTTAAAGGCGAGAATTGAACCGAAGAATCCTCCTCCACTGACGCTGTAATACAGTAAGGCATCAAACATCCCCCCCATCATATCCAGGCTGAGCAGCGACACAGCCAGCACCTTAATAGTGAATTCTCTGGTGTGGGATCTCATGTAGCGGATCACCCATATTATAAATGCGGTCATCAGGACCTCGGTGAGAATTACCCAGGGGGTGTTGAGCACAGAGAGAAATTACTTCATACTATTAGATGTTTTAAGCAAAGTAGAGTGAGTTTTTCAATATATTCCAATTAATTAAAAGCTCTGGAGGAAATCTAAAACCACATAGGTCAGTATTGCGTGGAAATGTTCGTTGCCAAAATTCATCGAAAACTGACATTCCCGGTGTTTGGATGTGTTACAATATCCTCTTCAAAGCCCCTGCTGGTGATATACATACATGAAAGATGTTACTTTGAACTCTACCGGGTAACATCTATCAGTATTCTTCCAATTGCCCTTCTGTTCTGCATGTCGTCGTATGCACTGTTAACTTCCTCCAAAGAGATCGTTTTCTCGCTGTATGCGTGGATCTTTCCCTTTGAAGTCATGTCAAGTGCAGTCTCCACATCTTTTCTTGTTGAACTTATGCTTCCTGATATGGAGTTTCCCTTCATAATTATGAGTCCAAGGGGCAGCTGGACAGATTCGGGATTAACATTCCCAACAACCACCATCCTCCCTCCGCTTCTCAAGCTTCTTAAGGACCGCTCAAAGGTTGGCAAACCTACAGCCTCAAGAGCCAGATGAACTCCATCATTGAATTTTGATTTTATTTCTCTGTCAAAATTCTCTGAAGTTATTACCTCATCTGCTCCCAGCCTGTGAAGAGCTTCAGCTTTCCATGGGGATGATGTCTTTGCAATCACATATCCACCAAGTGCCTTTGCTATCTGAATAGCATGAACCCCAACACCTCCGCCAGCTCCTGAGATCAGAATCCTCTGCCCTTCTTTCAGGCCTCCAACTCTCCCTATGGCATTATAGAGCATTCCTGTTACGCACGCAGACAGAGTCGCATCCGCATCCTTCACCCCATCCGGAACAGGAACAATCGATCTTGAATTAACAATTACCCTTTCACCATATGCTCCATTTCTTGTTTCTCCATATGCTTCCTTATGTGGGCAGAGGTTCTCTTCACCTCTGAGGCAGAATTCGCATTTGCCGCATGGAGCATAAATAAGGCTAGCAACCCTCTGCCCTATCCTGAACCCTTCCACTTTTTCTCCCATTGCCTCTATCACTCCTGATATCTCGTGACCGGGAATGATTGGAATCTTCACTCTGGGCAAAAAGCCGTCCTTTGTGAGAATGTCCCTGAAACAGATCCCCGTAAGTGTCTGCTTCAATACAACCTCATCATCATTTGGCTCCCTCAGTGGCATATCTCTAATGACCAGTGGTTCCTTGATTGCATTGAGAACTGCAGCCTTCATGA
>JAJZKL010000306.1 GCA_021804185.1 Thermoplasmata archaeon
GGATGATCACAGTTGGAATACTTGGTGCCTATATTATTGGGCTGGCTGTACTGTACGGAATCCCAGCAAGTGCATACACACTTGACTGGAGAATCCTTCTTGGAGTCGCAGCTGTTCCTGCTGCCATAGGTCTCGCATTCAGGTTTATAATGCCGGAGTCACCCAGATGGCTTGTAAACAAAGGTAAATACAAAGAGGCTGTGAAATCTTTTAAGACCCTGGGCATTGAAACAGACGAACGGGAACTTGGGAAGGAATATCCTGTTGACAGGGTAAAAAAGAAGCATCTCACGCCTGGAGTGAAGAGGGCCTTCCTGATCGTGGGTCTTTTCATGGTATTCCAGCAGATTACGGGCATAAACATACCTTTTTATTACGGACCTATAATAATAGAAAATCTTCACCTTTTTGCCAGGAACACGAGTCCTGTATTTTCAGAAATCTTTGTTGTGGAGGCAGCCTCAATTTTTGCAGTTGTAAACGTTGCAGCAACTTACATAGGCTTCAAACTCATAGACAGGGCAGGGAGGAGAAAGCTTGCCCTTATAGGCTATGGAGGTATGGCTCTCTTCGGCTTCATTGGGGCTATATTGAAATACGCCGGGCAGGATATAGGAATGCTGGTTGCCATTTCTATCTTTATTGTGTTTTTTGCCTTTGGAGTTGGCGGAACTGGATGGATAATACAGGGAGAATACTTCCCAACTGAGTACAGGGGAACACTGGCCTCCCTTATAGCATTTGCCGACTGGATCTCGAATTTTGCCATAGTGGAGATCTTCCCTTACATGAATAGCACCATCCACATAGCAGGATCTCTGGTGGTATTTGCAATTTTATCTTTGGTGGCAGTAGCAGTATTCTACAGGATAATGCCTGTGACAATGGGAAAGTCTGTGGAAGAGATCACCTCAATGTTTGATTCTATTTCTGCGCATAAGGAGAAGAAGATCGAACGAAAAACATCCTGATGTTTTACAATTTCCCAATTTTACATAAATTTTGGTCATGCAACTTCTTGTGTTTTAATGTATGGAGATCTAAATTACAGCATCTGAAACACGGTGATATTTTCATGGAACCCTGTTTCTGCAACCCAGTGTCATTTTTTCCATGGGTGCAATATTTGAATCGATTCCTTAAGCTCTTGCATTGGTTAATTTGTGTTTGAAACAGTTCAATGTTTCTGACTTATGCCATCGTTCCTGGATCTTACCATATCGAATTTTTCTTTCCTGAGAGCAAACCGCCCGGCTTCAGATAGCTTTGTACCTCTTCAGTGTAACCTCATATATGTCACCCTGGGACCCAAGTGTATTAAGCAGTTCATCCACTTTATTCTGATCTATACCTAGATTTGATGATGCAATTACCAGATCTTCATACCTGCATCCCTTTCCGTCCGTATCATTGTTCTTTATGTAGTCAAGAACTGCCTGTTTGAACTCTGTCTCGTGGCTTTCAGGTCTTTTGGAAGACGATGAAAGAATGAGTTCCTCAAAGTTCTGAAAATCATAATCATGATATTTCTCCCTGGATCTTATTGCACACTGTGCCTCCTCTCTTGTGTAACCAAGCTGAGTAAGACTCTTTTCATCACTTTCTGGATTTTTCATGGCTTCTCTGATTGCGTACAGTTTTCTTCTTGCTATGTATTTCGTCTTGAGGTTCCAGAAATCAACGGTCTCCTGCGAAATCTTCCCAGTATATTCAGGATTTATGTTGAAATACATGGCACCTTCCGTGGTCTTGAAAGGATTTATTCTTCCCATTATGAAAACCATGTCGTTAACCTCAAGGGCATCTACCTCAGCCTTCTGTTCCTCCCTGAATTCACTCTGGAAGACGCTTACGTAGAATGAACCCACGGGATCTGATACAGTTATTTTTGTCATGTTCTCATCTGGAAATTTCTGAGTTACAGTTCCGGTAAGCATTATCCTTTTTACTCTGGTTCCCAGCGGGGTTACAACATAAGGCTTACCTTTCTCTTCCGGCTCCAGATCCTCGATTATCTTGCAGTCTTTCAGCTCTCTTGAAAATATCCATTTGGAGGGTTCTCTTTTCTGCATCATGCGAACTCAGCCTCCATCTGTCTGTCCATTTCAGAAATAATTGCCTCATTTATGGGTTCCAAACTTCTTATACGGAAACTGAGGCCAATCTGACCGTTACGGAAATCACCGGTAGCAAGAAATGCATGCCCCTGTATTGCTGTCTGAAGCTTCTGGAAAGCCTCTTTCTTGTTAAGTTTAACATTGTTGATTGAGAGTTCTTCCTCATTCATCCCAATAAGGGGTAGAAGAGCCTCTTTTCCGGCTGTTGCCTGCACATACGAAGTCCCGTCGTCCAGTGTGAAATATGAGAATATGTCAAGTACCTGTGGAGAAGTTGGGTGATCAGGGCACCTCAAATCATCAATTCTTTTCCTGCATTCTGAGCACCTGGTCAGGATTCCGCTCTTTTCACCAAAGCTGACAGCAAAGGCAGCAACCCTGATGCCTCCAACCGGTGAGCTGATATCCTCAATGTTTGATATTTTTCTCTCTCCTATGACTGAATTTGATTCCTCAATCTTTGTCCGATCCCCTATTGACAACCTGAGTCTTGAATTGTACTCAGAAACTCTTGCACCCTCAATCTTTAAGACCTTACCCTCTTGCAGCTTCTGCCCAAATGAGGTCATCTGTATCTGGCCAGTATCGTCCTCCACTGTTGTACTGTAAAGAAGTTTCTCCTCTCCGC
>JAJZKL010000005.1 GCA_021804185.1 Thermoplasmata archaeon
GGATATACCTGAAGAGGTACCAGTATGGCAATGCCATGGGATCTGATCTGTGGAGCTGCATAGAGGAAGCTTCAGGAATGCCAATATCAAGAATAATGGAGGCATGGATAAAGAGGAAGGGGTACCCACTGATTCTCGCAGAGTCCGTTAATGGTAAATTAAAGTTAAGGCAGAAGAGGTTTATGTTAAATGGGGAGGACAGTGAATCTCTGTGGCCTGTTCCACTATTCGTCAAGAGAAGAAAAGGCAATGAGCGCCTTCTATTTGAAACAAGAGAGATTGAGATAGAGGACAATGGTGTTTTAAAGCTTAACGATAGCCAGATAGGTTTTTACAGGGTTATGTACTCAGATGAACTCTGGAAAAGAATTTCCTCCTCCTTCTCAGGTCTAACAAGGCTTGATTTCAGAGAACTTCTAAGTGACCTTTTTGCTTTCCTTAAGTCTGGAAACATCGTCCTCGAAGAATACATGAGGAGACTGGAGCCATTCATGGGTTTGGATGATTATGTTGTTGTGGAAGACCTTGCCGGGCAACTGTTCACCCTGGCGTCGATACTTCCTGATAACGAAAAACTGAACAGCATGGCTGTATCCTATTTCAGAAAGCATCTTGAATCCCTTGGTGAGAAGAGGAAGGGGGAAGCAGACTACATCTCTATTCTCAGGAGCAATCTTTTCGTATATCTAGCATCTACCGACCTGGAATACGACAGAAGGTTGGCTGCTGATTTCCATAAACTGTTTGATATTGATCCCGACATGAGGGCAGCCGTTGCGATTGCAGAGGCCAGGATAAATAACAACTTTAAAAGCCTTATTGACAAATATCGCATTGCCAGTGGAGACGAGGACCGAATAAAAATACTTAGTGGAATTGGGTGGCTTTCGGGCAAGGAGAACAACCAAAGAACAATTCAGATGATAGATGAGAACACTATCAAGAAGCAGGATATCCTAAGAGTTTATACAGGAATGTCTGCAAATCCCGCAAACAGAGCGAAAGTCTTCGAAGAGATCCCAAGGGCTATGGAGATAATGGAGAAGAATTTCAGGGGAACAGCATACCCAGGAATGATGGCTGAGATGATCATCCCTGTTGTTGGCTTAGGCAGGGAAGCTGAAATGAAAAAGCTTGCAAAGAGCATTAAGAAACCATCTAACCAGAACGGTGTAAACAAAGGCATTGAAACTCTTGACATTTACAGTAGACTTGTCAAGAACAGTAAACGTTAATATTTTCATAATGAAACCAATACATGCCAATGGAAATTACCGTTGACAGGTATGACTTGAGACTGAACATAGATTCCGGAAGACATTCCTACAGTGGCCTGGTATCAATTTCCCTGAATACAGAAGATGGAAACATAAAGCTTGACTCTGTTGAACTTTCAGTTAAAGAGATTGAAATAGACGGCAGGCAGATCAATTTTGATATTGACGAGAGAAATCAACAGATAAGGATAAAGGGAACTCCTGGCAAGCATACATTATCAATAAAGTTTAATGGAAATATTCCAAGAATTCTCACAGGCTTATACACCGCCAGATATAATGGTGGTGAAATATTCACTACTCAGCTGGAGTCCACAGGTGCAAGAAGGGTTTTCCCATGCATTGACAATCCTGCAGTTAAAGCTGTATTCAACGTTGAGATTGAAACATCAGTTGACATGGAGGCGATATCCAACATGCCTGTGAAAGAGGTCCAGCAGCTTGGAGCCGGCAGGAAACTGGTACTCTTTGAACCTACTCCAAAGATGTCCACCTATCTGCTTTACATAGGAGTGGGTAAATTTGATTCGTCGCATGAAACTGCTGGCAAAGTTGATGTAATACTTACAGCCCCTAAGGGGACCCTTACTTCATCCAGATTTCCTCTTGACACAGCTGCACGTGTAATAGAATTTTTCCAGGAGTATTTTGAAATACCATATATTCTGCCCAAGGTACATCTGATCTCAGTTCCAGAATTTGCAGCAGGAGCAATGGAGAACTGGGGTGCCATCACATTCAGGGAGATTTATTTAAGCATAGATGACTCCACGAGTTCAGGGAATTACAAGAGCATTGCCGAGGTTATTGCCCATGAGCTTGCACACCAGTGGTTCGGAAACCTTGTTACCATGAAATGGTGGAATGATCTCTGGCTGAATGAGAGTTTTGCAACATTCATGTCGTATAAGGTTGTTGGGAATATCCATCACGACTGGGACCCCACAGGAGACCAGATCCTGCTCAGAACAGAGGGCGCTCTCCGGAGTGATTCCCTTACCAATACCCACCCCATAGACGCTGATGTCAGGAATCCTGATGAGGTTGCACAGATATTTGATGAGATATCCTATGGAAAGGGTGCCAGCATATTGAGGATGATTGAGAATTATGTTGGTGAGGAGAAGTTCAGGGATGGAATAAGGATATACCTGAAGAGGTACCAGTATGGCAATGCCATGGGATCTGATCTGTGGAGCTGCATAGAGGAAGCTTCAGGAATGCCAATATCAAGAATAATGGAGGCATGGATAAAGAGGAAGGGGTACCCTTTCATTACTGCATCAAGGGAAGGGAGTAGAGTGCTTCTGAAACAGCAGAGATTCATTCTTGATGGCAAACCAAAAAAGGAGACATGGCCAATACCGGTAACTTACAGAGACCTATCTGGTGATGGAAATTGTCTATTCGAAACTGATGAATTATCAATTGAATCACATGAACTTGTATCTCTTAACAGAGAGGCAGCAGGGTTTTACAGAGTTTTCTATCAGGGTGACCTCCTGACTGAGGTCCTGAAAAACGTCCCTAAAATGAGCGGGTATGAAAAGTGGTCTCTTCTCAATGACGCATATGCCTTCCTTTCAAGCCGTATGTCGAATTTTGATACCTACATGAAGATCGCATCAGAACTCAGCAAATACCGGGAACCTATTGTAATGCGGGAGCTGATTTCACATCTCAATGCCCTTGTGCTAATATCCGGAAACAGCAAAAAGATCAAGGACTTTGCACGCAATATATCCTCTGAGTATCTGAACTTCTTTGGCGATAGAAAGAAAGACGAAAACCCCAATATATCCATAGCAAGGGGAGCAGCGTCAAGCCTTCTTGTTCTGTGCGATGAATCTTACAGGAACAAGCTTTCATCATTGAGGGATAGTTTCTTCAGAACCGATCCTGATCTTAGAGCAGGGGTTGCCCTTGCCATTTCTCTTGACTTCCCTGATGAAGACTATCTGTTCCAGTTATTTTCAAGGGCAGGGACAGACGAGGACAGGGTCAAGATAATATCTGCAATGGGTTGGTCAAGAAATTCTGGCAACCTTAAAAGGGCTCTTGAGATGGTAATGGACGGAAGAATTAAAAAACAGGACTCCACAAGGTTCTACATCTCTGCTTCACATTCACCCAATGGAAGGGGACTGCTACTTGATAACTTCGAGAGGATTATTATGCAGCTTCGTGAGACTTTTGTAGGTTCCAGAACACCTGCCAGAGTCATAGAGGATACAGTTCCATATCTTGGTCTTGATTACGAAAAGAGGATTAGGGAGACACTCAAAGGCCTCAAGACAGATGACCTGAAGAATGGAATATCCAAAGGGCTGGAGCTTCTGGATGTTAATCTTACCATCAGGAATTCTATGAAATAAGCGATAACTGCGAAAAATTTTAAAAAAATCTCTAATTTATTTAATAAATATAAAATGTAAAAATTTACTGGTTTGATTCCATCTCTGTTTTGAGTGGGTCCATCTGCTTGGACATTCTGTTTGATTCCAGAACCTCGTCTGTAAAGTCAGGATGTGAGAACTGCTTCTTGAACCCTGACAGAATTCCCCAAGGATAGAATATTGCCATGGAAACCACAAGTACTATCAGAGTCGCCCATGTAAATGGTATCAGGTTTCCAACACTGACCCCTAATATTTTTCCTGTGAAGCCATCTGAACCTATCATCACCATTATTGTTTCGAAGGCTATGAAGACAACATACCATATCACATTCTTAGCGCCTATCTTGACCTTTGAAAGTATTCCTATAACAACTGTACCTATCAGCATAAGAAGGACCGCATAAGGTTCGGAAGGCCAACCAGCCCAGAATGGGATCAGAGCGCTCAAACCTACGGCAAGAGGTGCAATTACAGGCATTCCCCTTACTCTCTGGTTCTTCGGAACCAGTCCCTGCCTCCTTGTTACCATGTTTGCAATTGGATTGAGTACCAGACCCAGATATCCTGCGGCGGAGGCATCATCAATGAATGTATAGATCGTGGGATCAGGTGCCGTTACCAGCACTATTATCGACCCAATTATTGCAAACACTATGAGGGCAATAAGTGGAATCGCATGCTTTGACTCTATCTTTTTAAGAGACTTGCTTATAAATCCTGATCGCCCTATGGCAAAGAGTACCCTCGTTCCACTTCCAAGATATATGTACCCAGTTACGTATGGGGCAAGTAGGCCTGTTACAAGGGCTGCGACGAATACCCAGGTAATCCCTGACTGATGCGCAAAGATAAAGAAAGGATTGTTGCCCTCGAGGTGTGTTGTCAGCGCGCTGAAATCCCCAGGTTTAATGCCAAGTGAGGCAAAATGAAATCCGAATACAACGGCGAAACCTACACCCACATAGATAATACTCTCTATTATAACCGTAAAGATCATTGCCTTACCTATATCATCCCGGTGTTTAGTCTCCTCGGCGAGATCGGGAATCACTCTTGTAGCACCGAAATCGTACATTACAAGAGGCATTATTCCAAGTATGGAAACTGCCTTGTATGGGAGCACGCCGTAAGCTGTAAGGTTGCTGAAATTAGCTACAAAGGCAATAAATCCTAAAACCATTGCGATGTAGAATATAAGTTTGATAATCCCCATTATATTTGTTGTCCTTCCAAACTCTTTTATCCCAAAGTAATTTATTGGCACGAAGGTAAGTATAAGAAGCGTTCCAACGAGAACTCCTGTTGTTGTTGGGAAGCCTGCGCTTGTCAGGAAAACTCCATGGTAGAAGTAGTCCAGACCAGAAATAATTGCAACAACTTCAATGGGAGGAATGAAAAGGTACCATAACAGGTCGGCCATTGAATTGATCAGGTTTGTCCATCGCCCATGGGTGTACATCGTATATCTTGTTGGCCCACCAGCTTCAGGATATACCTTTGACATCTCCACATATGTCATAGTTATAAGCCCGTATATGATGGCTCCAAAAACAAACCCGAATATCGCTCCGGGTCCAGCTCCTGAAACCATCTGAACTGTCCCGAAAAGTGCACCGTTACCAAGTGCGCCAGCAACACCGATAACAAGGAGTTCATAGAAACCAAGTTCCTTCTTCAATCGAATCTTCCCTGGCTTTCTCTTTGTATCAATATTACCTACAGATTCCATTTTTCATTAACGAGCGGGGTGATATAATGATTATCACATAAGTTTATATATAAAGTTCTAAAATTTGAATATTTTATAGCATTATTAGACAAATATATAATTTTAATTATGTTAAAAATAGATTTATGTAATTCAACCATTGAAGGCTTTTTTGAAAGAGAAGTTAAAAATGTGCCGTCAAGAAGAATTATTTTTCTTCAGACGATTTTCATAGGTATCAAAAATACGGCTCAGGCACTTTCCGAAATTCCAGTCGAAGTCGTCAACTGCCATGTGAGTATGCCCGCCATAGAGTCGCGTTCTGAGTGAGTATTTGACCTTGCCAGAAGAGTGGTATTTTGTGACATGTATGTTGAAGCTTCCTTGTTCTATGCCTGCGATTCGGGATATTCTTGAGACAAATTTTTCCCCTTCAAAAAATATTATGTCATATAGATCATCATCATACGCATCCAGACCGGAAACCTGGATCAGTATGCCCTTTTCCCTTGCAGGAACTGATATCATGTTCAGTATATCCATGATGCCGATAACACCAACTACCTTTCCCTGCATATCCGTAACGGGTAATGTGTGAAATCTGTTCTTCAGTAGAGCTCTGGAAGCATCTTCAAGAGTAGATTCTGGATGTACACTGACTGGATTCCCCATCAATGACGAACACTTCAGATCCATTCTGGAAGTCTCGCCACTTATGTCTCCCTTCCCTTTGGTCTGCTCTCCCCTGATAATTGCAGATGGAGATATCTCGCCTGCACTGAGTATACCCTTCAGGATCAAAGTTCCATCTGTTACAGGGATTTCGCTCTCGTCAAGGCTTCTCATTTTCTCCATCGCTGTCTTTATGCTGTCCTCCATGTTTACAGTCTCAGGGGTGGTGGTCATGACATCTAGCACTTTCATGTTTCTGATATCACTGAATGTCCCGAGGTTGCGCATAATATCTGTTCTTGAAAGTATGCCAACAAGCATACCCTTCTCTGCGACAGGAAGTGCGGGAATTCCCGACTTTCGTATCATGTCAATAGCCCTGTAGACATCATCAGACGGCTTCAACCGAGGGGTCCTAACGGCAAGGGAGCCTATTTTTTCCATGCTCTGAAGGCTCCTTCTCTTCAGCAACTCTCTGAAAAGAAGCATTCCCGTATACGTCTTTCCTGACAGAACAGGTATCTGATGTATGCCTGTCTCTTTCATCTTTGCGAATGCATCAGTGACTTTAGCTGTTGAGGGAAGTGTCACCAATCCTTCCCTTGTCATTATATCCATTACTTTCATAGACATCATCTCAATACTTCGGAGAAATTTGAGAAAGCAGTTCCCTGACCTGGTCTTTTACCCTCTCACCTTTTACTGCCCTTTGCATGAGTTCAGCAATTTCGTGCATGTTATTGAGACCGTACCTTGAAATTTCAGCTGTACCCACTCTGCCCTCTCTGTCAACAATTATCCCATTTTCCTCCAGCCTTTCACTGAATGACCTGTAATCGAGCCCTGATTTATTCAAGGAATGGGAATCAACAATTATCTGATGTGTTTCCGAGAACCACGGGGAGAAGCGGACTCCTATGCCAAGATCGTTGAGCTCCTTTCCTAATGAGTGACTGTTGGATACGACTAGAGATGCATACTTCTCTCCGGACCTGGTCATCTCCTCAGCTGCTACGCCTAGGGCCGCAACCCGGGATGGGTGGTAATTGTCCATAGATCTCCAGGTGATGTTCCTGCTCATTGTATTGTATATGTCTTCATCATTGGTAAGTATAATCCCTCCCTGTGGCCCGAAGAAAGACTTATGTGTCGAACCGAAAAGGACATCACAATACTCCAGAACATCCTTCTGAAAAGCTTTTCCCGCAATAAGGCCCATCACATGGGAACCATCATAGGCTATCTTCGTGCCATGGGGTTCACAAATTTCCATGATCCGCTTCAAGTCATAGTGCCTGACAAAAAATGATTGGCCAAGCACCAGAAGGTTGGGAGATGTAACCTGCATGAGCTTTTCCAGATTTTCAAACCTGATCTCCTGAGTTGCATCATCATAAGGTATGTGGTAATTTTTAAAGCCAAGCATCTGTGGCAGATATCCTCCTTCGTATCCGGTATATCCTCCATTTGCCTCAGGTATGGAAAGTACGTTATCTTTCCTTGAAACAAGAGACAGGAGAACGATCTCAGAGGCTATGTGTCCACCTATAGGCCTTACTTCCGCAAACTTGCTTCCGTAGAGGCGGGATACGAGTTTTTCTGTGGTATGTAAAACCTCTTCGGAATACTTTGCACCACCGTATGCCTCCTTCCCGTCGATCTCAAGTGAGTATCTTGAAGCCATATCTGAAGACAAAGCCTCTTTTGCCTCCATACTCAGGAAATTCTCTGATACCTGCATATTCAGGCATGAATTCCTGAATTCGTTGTGCTTTCTCACAATACTAAGAATTTCAGACAAATCCGGGAGCACCCCCTTTATTTTTTACTATATTAAATTTCATAGAGCTTGCTAATCATTCCATTGACTTATTTAATGTTTCCAAGTGGTATGTACTTCTGAGAATTTTGGGCAAAAGGTCATCTTTTATATCCTTTCTACATTAGAGAACCATGGAGATCAGGATGCGGGTCCTTGTTGCCTCATACAGGAGCAGGGATGTTGCAGTTGAACTTTTTGGAAGAACTGATGATGGAAGATCAGTTACCGCACTCTATTTTGGATTCAGGCCTTATTTTGATCTTGTTGAACCTTCAGATGCTTGCCTCCAGATGTACCGCGCTGACGAGGAGTATGTCGATGAAGAGGATATGAAACTATGGGTGGATGGGGAGGACAGAAATGTAACCAGGATATATGTCTCTTCACCATGGAAAGTCCCTAAATTAAGGGAAAAATGCGGAAACAGATTCAAGGTCCTTGCAGCCGACATTCCATTCCATCACAGATTCATATATGATATGGATCTGAATCCTTGCATCACAATAACTGGAGAAGAGATGCCAGAGGAGAAAGGCAACTTTACCACTGATCTCGTCGTAAAGATAGAAAAGCTGGACAAATGCGAGGATTTCGTGCCTCCTGTCAAGATCCTGAGCTTTGACATCGAAAATGCTGTCACCCCTGCGAAAGGGGAGGAATATGGCCACATACTGATGATCGGTTATGCTGTCCATGACGGAAGGGAAGTGCACAAGGGATACCTTGACGGCGATGAGAAAAAAATACTCCTTGACTTCGTCTCCTTGATAAAACGGGAAGATCCGGATATCCTAACTGGATACAACATTGATGGATATGACCTTCCCGTTATTCAGTCAAGGATGCAGAAATTTGGCATCAGGTTCACAATAGGAAGAGATGGGGAGGTTCCCCACAGGATTCAGGGCCAGTACTGGCGCCTTCATGGAAGAACTGTATCTGATACATGGTGGGCTGTAAAGAAAATAATGCACCCGAAGCATGAAACTCTGAATTATGTTTCACAGGAGCTCCTAGGGGAAGGCAAGGATAACATAAACAGGCTGAAAATAGAGGAGGAGTGGGCCAACAGGAGACAGGAGGTTATAGAGTACTGCATAAAGGATGCATACCTTACTCTTCAGATATTCCAGAAACTCAGGGTTGTTGACAGGAATATGTTCATGTCAACTGTAACCAAATTACCTTATGATGATGTTTCAAACGGAGGGACAAGCAACTATGTGGATTCTCTGCTCATCAGGAAAGCAGACAGGGAGAAGATAGGTGTCCCCATGACTTCCCATAACGGCAAGGATAATCCCATAGAGGGAGGTTATGTCCATTCCATTGGAGCGGGCATATACGATAATGTTATAGTACTGGACTTCAAAAGTATGTATCCTTCCATGATTATGAAATACAACATATGTTTCACAACCCTCTCTCCTGATGGAGAAAATGTTGCCCCAAATGGAATAAAATTCCTTTCAGCCAGCAGGAAACCTGGCCTTGTCCCTAGGCTGCTTAGGGACCTCATGGAGGAGAGGGATCGGGTCAAGGCACGCATGAAAGCTGCAAAAGGAGATGAGAGGGAATACCTGGACGGTATACAGGGGGCCCTTAAAATTCTCATGAACACATTCTATGGCGTCCTTGCTTCCTCATTCTACAGATTCACTAACCTGGAAATCGGAAGTGCAGTCACAGGATATGCCAGGGAAACTATTAAAGGGCTTATAGAAAAACTGAAATCAGAGAATTTCCGTGTGATATATGGCGATACGGATTCGGTATTCATCGAGTCTGGTGCCCAGTCTCCGGAAGAGGCTATAAGCATTGGAAGAGAACTCAGCGAACGTATCTCCAGGGAAGAGGGAGTCATTGTAGAATTTGAAAAGGTCATGGACCCGCTATTCTCTCATGGAGCAAAGAAGAGATATGCAGGAAAAATAATCTATCCTGAATCCCAGAAGGGAGAGGTCCTGGTCAGAGGCTACGAGGTCAGGAGGACTGATTCATTCGATCTTCAGAGTGAAGCCCTCTCAAAGGTCTTTGAGCTGGTACTGGACAGAAATCTTCAGGGGGCAATAGATTTCAGAAACGATATTATCAGAAAGATAAAGGCCGGAGACACTTCCTCCATAAATATAGATGATCTTGTGATTTCCCGTTCAGTCAGGGATTTCAGAAATTACAAGGAGCAGTCACTTGCAAACATCAGGGTGGCCAAAAAGCTGATGGAAATGGGTGAAACCTTCATACCCGGAATGAAGGTTTCCTGGATAGTAACAAACAGCAAAAAATCTCCACAGGAGGTTGAACCTTATATGGATGGCGTGCCATTCAACGGAACACCAGACTGGGAATACTATGCCAGGAGAGTGGATGAAACACTTAACAGAGTGCTTGAAGGCCTGTCGGAAGACTACAGGGAATTACAGGAAAATGGTCGGACTGATACCTCTGGCAAGGCGAAAGACAATATGGATACTCAGCAGAAAAGCCTCTTTGAGTTCTCCTAACCTCATGCAGAGTATTCCTTCCTGTCAACGATATGGTCAGGTGTTTTCCCATCAATAAATTTCCTCACGTTCTGGCAGGCCCTGTATACTGCGTTAGCCTCAAGTGATCTGTTTATCCCTCCTACATGTGGGGTGAGAAGCACATTTTCCGGGATGGGGAAATCCACTTTAGGCTCTCTCCACCACACATCAGTAAGATAATGCTTATCTGGATTCTTTCTTAAATATTCCAGCATATCACTCTCCTCTACAACATCTGCCCTGGCAACATTTACAATTGTTTCTCCGTTGAACTTTGAGAGAAGGTGGGAATCGATTATACCTCGGGTCATGTTTGTCAGAGGCATAGCCAGAACTACAATATCAGACTCCTTGAAAAGTTCCTCCGGTGAATCTACAAATCTGTCAAGGTTCTCATCCCCATTCCTGCTTCGGGAGTGGGCAATTGTTTCCATATTGAGTGCTTTGGCAATTCTAGCAGTGCTGCGGCCAATCCCTCCATAACCAAAAATTCCAAGTTTCTTTCCAATCAAGCTGTTTACAGGCAGCTTCTCATATACACCTTTTCTTGCCTGTTTTTCAAAATCTAATATCCTTTTGCTGACAGAGAGAAGCATGGCAAAAGCATGCTCAGCAACCGGCTCTGAGAACGCACCGGCGTTGCTGCAAATGGTTACTCTTTCAGGAACAGACTTAAAATCCAGGTGGTCTACTCCTGCGGAAATTGTCTGTAGCATTTTCAGGTCCTTTGTAACGGAGTATTTTCTGTAGATAACCTGAACATCAGCACCTTCTGGCTCCATGACCCTTACATCTGCTCCTGTAATCTCTCTGCATCTCTGGAGGGCATCTTCACTGAGGTCCCTCATTATGGAAACTATCATGCTGGTTTAATGTTTCTCTGGAGATAAGTGTTTTCAGACCCATCTATTTTTCAAGAAGTTTTCTGAGAAGGGATTCGGATTTTATTGTTTCAATCTCATTCCTGTCCGGCCTCCTGAAATTGATCTCCTCCAATGACTCCATGTATATTTTGTGATAAGTGGTTGAACTTTCCTCATATGGATAAACCAGGATATAGTCACGATGAAAATCCAGCCTCTTTCCCGAAAGTAAACTTTTCTTTCCTGCTGCCATATATGCAATAACTGCAGGTTCCCCAAGGGAAATATCCAGGAATGACATGTTGTTGAAATTGTACCTGTACTTTTCTCTCTCCACGGAAAAACCATACCGATCATTATCCATAATTGAATTCCCCCTTACCTGTATAACTTCAATACCCGGGTTTTCCGATATAAACGAGTGAAATTTGTCCAGAACTTCCCAGATCTGCAGGGTTCCTGTCATCCTGTGGCACCTGATTCAATTAGGTCCGAAGGAACTCTTTCGCTGCCTAAATCCCATTTGATATTTTCACCCCATGGTAGGTCCTTTTCTGTAGTTATCCAGTAGGTTCTGAACTGATCCGGTTCCCTCTCCGGAATTGTGGCCTTTCCGTCAGTGAGAACAATTAGAGGGTCTCTGTTCTCTTCATCTTCAAGGTGACGGAACAGATCTCGGAAATCCGTCCCGCCTTCTCCCTTTCTCACCATGACTGAATGTGGAATATCTCTGCCATCAACTGTTATCACATTTCTGATCCCTGCATCCGTCTGAAATATTCTTATTGCATCTATTCCGAAGTTCCCTGTCAGAATATCGATAACCGCCAGAGAAAATATTGAGAAGGTATCCTCATCTATTGATGCGGAGGAATCGATTGCAATATTGACCCTAGAGTTTCTATCCCTGTATGATGGCAGGATTACCCCCTGATCCTGGTATTTTCTTTTTATTCTCTTAAATGTCTGCATTTTTCTATTCATTTCTAATCTCGAGTAGAGAACATAAACCCACGAAGGGTAAGCATAAGATCCATTGATCTCCTTTTCAACAGTAACTCCATGTTTACCAATTAATGAATCGGCCCTTTTCGCAGCCATTAATTTTCCCGAGTATTTTGGCCTATACAGATATTCACTCCTCGCAAGGTCCCTGTACCGGTCCTGAAACCAGGAGATGTACTTCCTTTTGATATCTGCAGCATTCATCACTTCTTTTAACAGAGAAACTTCAGATTCTCCAAGATGATCTGAATTTAGCAATTTCTTCTCTACTACATCTAGAAATTTCAGGTTCCCGCTATCTCTGAGGGCCCCGACAATCCTGATATAGAATTCGTCCACAGATAAC
>JAJZKL010000307.1 GCA_021804185.1 Thermoplasmata archaeon
TGCTTGCAGGTTCACTCTGGATGTTTATTTCGTTTTCCATGATACTATCATTCTCCCTCATGGCTTAACCATTCTGAATTACTATTACATGGGTTTTGGGACATTTCTTTTACTCAGTCAAGCGTGAATTTGAAATCCTTAAACGAAGTGGTTTTTTGTTCCAAATCACGGTGCAGTTGGAATTTAATTTCCTGATGAGGTTCATAACATAGATATAAAAAATTGCCTCTTGCCAGGATTTAAGAGATATTTTAACAATATTGTTATTATCAATTAATAATTACTATCAATAGGATTAAATACCAATAAGATATCATAAATTATGGAAGATGACAAAAAGAATCAAGCTAAAATGAACAGCACAATAACATCCCAGCATGGCATACCCGTAGGAGACAACCAGAACTCATATACTGCTGGGAAACAGGGTCCCACCCTATTGGAAGACATATATCTTGTGGAGAAACTTGCACATTTTGACAGGGAGAGGATTCCTGAAAGAATAGTCCATGCAAAGGGAGCAGGTGCATTCGGTTATTTTGAGGCAACCGTCAGTTCATCCCAATACACTAAGGCAAAGTTTCTGAACAGTAAGGAGAAAAGGACGCCGGTATTTGTGAGATTCTCAACAGTGGCGGGAGAAAAAGGTTCTGCCGACACGGTACGGGATCCAAGAGGATTTGCCATCAAATTTTACACCGAGGAAGGCAACTACGATCTTGTGATGAATAATACACCAGTGTTTTTCATCCGGGATGGAATGAAGTTTCCTGATTTTATCCATTCACAGAAAAGAGATCCAAGGACTAACCTCAAGGATCCAAATATGGCCTGGGATTTCTTTGCCAATTCACCCGAAAGCATGCATCAGGTCACCATTCTATACTCAGACAGAGGAATACCTGAAAGTTACAAAAACATGAACGGGTACAGCGGACACACATTCAAGTGGGTTAGTGAACATGGCAATCCAGTATGGGTGAGATACCATTTCAAAACAGACAAAGGCATAAGGAACATGGACGTGGAGAGGGCTGCAAGACTTGCCGGGGAAGATCCTGATTACCACACAAGGGAACTTTTTGAATCCATACAGAAGAAAGATTTTCCATCATGGACAGTATACGTCCAGATAATGCCATATGATGATGCCTGGAATTACCGATACAACCCATTTGATATAACCAAGGTATGGCCACACAGCGATTACCCTCTTCATGAAATAGGAAAGCTAATTCTGGACAAAAACCCTGAAAACTACTTCGTTGATGTGGAGCAGTCGGCGTTTTCCCCTGGCAACGTTGTTCCAGGTATAGAATTCTCCCCTGACAGGATGCTCCAGGCAAGGCTCTTCGCATATGCTGATACTGATAGATACAGGCTGGGAGTCAACTATCATCTCATACCAGTAAACAGCCCGGTAAATTCTCCTGAAAAGAACTATTACCGTGACGGTTTCATGAGGGCTGACAGTAACGGAGGGGGATCAGTGAACTACGAGCCGAACAGCCTTGATGGTCCAAGGGAAGATGCAAGGGCAAGAAGGATCCCTTATGAAGTCAGGGGAATGGTTGATGCAGTTCCAAATGAACATCATCCCGAGGATAATGACTATGTGCAGGCAGGAAACCTATTCCGGATATTTTCCATGGAGGAGAAAAAGAGGCTGGCATCAAATATGGCTTCGGACCTGAAAAAAGTGAGGAAAGATATAGTGGCGAAGCAGATGGGTCATTTCAACAAAGCCGATCCTGAATACGCAAAAATGGTAGCAGAGGAACTTGGAATCAAATATCCATAACTTTTCCATCCCTCACTCTCAATTTTCAAATTATTGCACAAACAAATGGTTAAATAAAGTCTGCCATTCCATTCACGATGTCATTAATCGCTTCAAAAAGGAGACTAATAATCTCTGTTTTTGTTCTTGCTGTAGCATTTGTTCTCATCAGTGTTCCTTTCGGCCCACTGCCTCCCCTTGAAAAACTTCTCAATCCTGCCACGGGAATATGGGCGCCAAATATATCGCCATACGCCACAGGCATCCATCAGGTCAACATAACACAGAACGGTTCCACTTCAACTATCACTGTGTTCAATGAGCCGGACGGCTTTATTGGAATTGCCTCAAACACCACCTGGGGCATGTATTATGAGCAGGGATATCTGGAGGCACAGTACCGTCTGGCACAGATGGAGGTCATAAAGAGGGAAGCACTTGGCACTCTTTCAGGACTTATAGGAGCTTCAGAACTTTCATCTGACGTGTTTTTCAGGCAGCTTGAAGACCTTCAGGTTGCCCAGGAAGAGGTTTCCAATCTCTCTAAAACCGGGTTGACCTATAAGGCTACTACTGAATTTGTTGACGGGATAAACGCATACATCAACAACCTGACCCCGGCAAATTTGCCTCTCCTGTTCAAGGTGCTTGATTTCACTCCACATACATGGAATCTGACGGACGTGTTTGCCATACAGCAGCTTTTCCTCTGGGAGAACAGTGCAGGAGGAACTGATCCACTCTATTTCAATTACGCCTTACAGCAGATGCCGGAGAATGTCATAAAAGCACTTTATCCGGCATATCCAGCCGGAATCCAGAATCCAATAGTCCCGCAATCTCTTGATCCTTCAGTTTACAATGAAGCAGGGGATATTTCAGGTCTTTCCCTGTATACGCCGTCATACAACTACA
>JAJZKL010000308.1 GCA_021804185.1 Thermoplasmata archaeon
TCTTTTAAAGGACTCATTCTCTGTCTCAAAGTTAAGCGAGGATATTCAGCAGATTCTTACACCAATGGAGGCCGGCAATCTTGAAGAGGCAAGGGTTTTTGCATCAAGGTTTTCAAGAACTGACCTGACGGGAATGACCGAAGGGCAGATTTGTTCCATTATTATTGAAAGAATCTCATCCCAGCTCATAAATGATGTCATATCGCCATTCTTCTATTTTGCCATACTGGGAGTGCCGGCGGCTTTTTTCTCAAGAATAACAGCTACTATGGACAGTTTATTCGGACAGAGGAATAAGAAGAATTTTGAGTTCGGAAGATGGATCGCCTTGGTTCACTCTGCCGTGAACTATATACCTTCCAGGATTTCTACAGCGCTTGTATATGTAAGCTCTGAATTCCTGAATTACAGAGTAACAAGCGTCCCACTGAAAAGGCTCAGAACAATACCTGAGAGCGGAAATCTGGGGTGGCCCATAGGTGCTTTTTCATCATCACTTAACCTTAAACTTGAAAGACCAGGTGTGCATATAATCAATGAGACCGGATTTGAGCCTTCAGCCAAAGATGTGAGAAGGGCAGCAAGAATATATTATATTAGTTTTTACACCATGATTATTTTCATAACCATTCCTCTCATGATAATAGTACTCTATCTGCTCTGAGCCAATCAATTTTCTGACGATATTTCCATGTTTATTTCCCTAGCTGCGGATAGTGGGCTTTCAGCCTGGTATATACTCCTTCCAACAATGACATAATCTGCGCCAGCCCTCACTGCTTTCCCCGCATTTCCCCCCTGGGCACCAATGCCTGTTGCTGCAAGCAGCAAATCTCCCGCTGACTTCCTGACCCTTGCAATTGTGCTGTAATCATTGCCAGGCACAATAAAACCGTCAACTCCGCATCGCAACGATGCCTCTATCATCCTCTCCGATAAGGGTTCCATGAATTCCCTGTATCCTGGATGGGACATGGTTACAACGGAGAAAACCTTCATTTTACCCTTTGATTCAGCAATTACTGCTTCCAGTGAGTCTGTACCGGTAAATGAGTGTGAGATTATACCCCAGGCTCCTTCTTCCTTAGCCTTCATTGTTATGAGGCGATTGGTGTTTGGAATGTCTGCTATTTTGAAATCGCAGAGAACCGGGGCAATTTCAGAAAGTTCTTTGATGATCCCAGAGCCGTTGGCCATTACAACTGGCCAGTTCACCTTTATTGCAAAAATCTCATCCTTAATTTTCAGGGCAATCTCTTTGGCCCTGCTTCCGTCATAAATATCAAGTGCCACAATCAGCTTCTTTCCCGAACGCATAACAAGAAAAGGGTATGGAAGTTTCTAAATTAAATGTGTGTAATAGGGAAATAAAAAATGGAAGTATAAGAGGGACTAATTCGCGGCATTTACCTTATGATGTCTATGTCTGGAATGCCTTCCTTGCCGACCAGAAGCTGCCTTATCTTCTGAGTTTCGTCCTCACCGGACATCATGTAGTCTGATTTCACACCTGTGAGAAGTACAAGCACCCTTATCCTGTCACCCATTCTTTCGTCAACGTTAGCACCCCATATGATCCTCGCATCGGGATTGATCTTTTCCTGGATCTCTTTCATGGCTGCTTCCGCTTCACCCACAGTCATGCTTGGGCCACCAACAACCCTTATCAGGCAGTTTTTGGCGTCTGAAATATCAGCTTCCACAAGAGGCGAACTGATTGCGTCATTGAGCGCAGCCAGGACACGGTTGGTTCCACCGGAGGCCTCACCTATACCTATCATTGCGGTGCCGCCATCCTTCATTATGGCCTTTATGTCTGCATAGTCAAGGTTAATGAGGCCAGTATCTGTGATCAGTTCTGTAATTCCTTTCATTGCTGCGGAAAGGACCTTATCTGCATACTGGAATGCCTCCTGAATAGGTTTTTTTGGAACCTCCTTCAGAAGTTTATCGTTTGGTATTGCAATGACTGTGTCAGAATATTTTGAAAGCTTTTCCAGTCCGCTTAATGCGTTGTCCATCCTTATATGGCCCTCTGCACTGAATGGAAGTGTTACTATGGATATAACCAGCGCACCTGCATTCTTTGCACATTTGGCCACTATTGGTGCAGCACCGGTGCCCGTTCCACCTCCAAGGCCGCATGTTACAAAAGCAATATCTGTCTTCTGCACGAGCTTCTGTATTCTTGTAAGATCCTCATTAGCTGCCTCTTCCCCAATCTGAGGGATGGCGCCGGTTCCAAGGCCCCTGGTCCTCTTTGCCCCAATCAGGATCTTCTTCTCTGCTCCGACGGTGTAGAGATGATTGGCATCTGTGTTTATTGCAATAAGTTTTGCACCTTCAAGGCCCTCGCTGTATATCCTGCTAATTGTGTTTGAGCCTCCTCCGCCGCAACCGATTATCTTTATGGAAACACCCAGGCTTCTGGCAACTTCCAGTATCTCCAGGTCTTCAGGGGCAGAAAAATCACCCTGATCCTCCCTGTTTGACACCCTATCAACTGAATTCTCCATCGCAGAACGGTAAAGCATGTCCAAAATGTCACTCATATGTCTGACACTATGCCATATCCTGTATAAAAATTTTTCCTGGGGCAATTTTTTAATGGATTACCTCGGAACAAATCTCTCCTTATATCAAGGAACATTATACTTTACAGAGTTGACAATGACTGTGTCAG
>JAJZKL010000309.1 GCA_021804185.1 Thermoplasmata archaeon
TTTGGAAGAGCGCCCTACCTTGCTCTCGTGGAGACCGACCTGAAAGGGAAAATCACATCCATTGATTTCTTTGCAGGAGAAGGCCCTCATGAAGATCACCGAAGTGAGAAGGACGCAACGGAAGCCAGAAACATTCATACCCGTGTTATAGATCTCAAACCGGACGTGATCGTGGCCAGTATGATGGGCCCGCGGGCGGTCTCTAATTTTTCAGCTATGGGAATAAAGCTTGTATCTGCGCAGGGCAGAACAGTATCTGAGATAATATCCTCTGTCAATTCCGGCCTTATTTCAAAACTCGAGCCCCACAGGGAATAAGGTCCTAATTCTATAATCCGGCCGGAAAACATTTTTAGAGAGTATTTCGCTGATCATGCATGGAAGAGTCGCCTTTTGCCAATCTTTCAAATATTTACGGGAAGAATCATTACGAGATTGACGGTTTCCTCAAATTGACTGAAAAATATTTTGGAGAGGACTTTTCCGATCTATCATCACTTGGATCGTTTGCAGGAAAGGATCTTTACGAAATTGCAGATTACGTTGACAAGCAGGCTAACCCCAGGCTCCTGATGTGGGGCATAAACGGAAACAGGGTTGACAGGACCTGGATTGACCCCTCGGAGAGATGGGCATTGAAAAGGCTTATGACCGAGTTCGGGGTGAATTCCTTTCCTTATGCTTCCGGCAACTGGATGAAGCATTTTGCTGCCCTTTACCTGGTATCTGATCCCGGAATAGCGTGCGTTTTGACCGTTACGAACCAGACAGCCTATGCATTGTCGAAATACGGAACGGATGATCTTAAGAGATTCATCCCTAGTTTGACGGGACAGGACTCGAACGTTATGTACGGCGCTACATGGTTTACGGAGATCCAGGGTGGAAGCGATCTTGGAAGCAACCTTGTGACTGCAACTGTCAGGGACGGCAGATGGTTCCTTGATGGCGACACCAAGTACTTTTCCAGTGATGCGGGTCTGGCGAACATGGCTATAGTGACTGCCAGAACCCCCGATGGAGGAAAAGGCGCAAAGGGACTTGGGCTATTCCTGGTGCCGGAGATAAATTCTGGCGGTGGCAGAAATTTTATCGTCAGAAGACTCAAGCAGAAGAGCGGAACCATGAGCGTACCCACTGGAGAGGTGGAATTCAGGCATTCAGAATGCAGTCTGCTGGGCAGCCCAGGCGAGGGTATTTACTACACAACGGAGAACCTCATGGTGTCAAGACTGTCCAATGCAATGGGTGCTCTGGGCGTTGCCAGAAAATCATATCTGGAGACATATTATTATCTGCAGAGGCGCCAAGCGTTTGGAAGAATCCTAATAAACCAGCCTCTTATAAAAAGGGACCTGATGGACATGGAAGTTTATCTCGAAGGTTCCATGCTGCTTGCCTTCAGGGGTGCTGTGGAGTTTCAGAGGTCATTTATGCAGAGACCCCCGTACAATGATGAATACCACTATGCAAGAATGCTTACTCATATGGCAAAAAACATCACTGCCGATATGGCTTCATACGTAACGGAAATGTCCATGCAGCTCCATGGAGGTGTTGGTTTCCTGACGGAGTTTCCTGTCGAAAGACTGCACAGGGAAGCCCTGATCACACCCATATGGGAAGGACCAAGCAATATTCAGGCGATTGACTTTCTTGAGGTGATCGGTAAGAAGCGATCAGATCTTACCATGATGAAGGACATAGAGAAGATGAGGGAGGATGTTATTGACGGTATCGATCTGTTTGAGAACGCATTCCTTCTGATCAGGAAGAACCTTGAGTTACTTTCATCCATGTCGACAGAAATGACCCAGTTCTTTGCCAAGGACTTCCTGAACACAATTGGACACTCATTTGCAGTTATTCTGCTTGTTCACATGGCTAATCTTACTAAAAGCAGGAGAATGTTGAAGGTGGCATCTATCTATGCCAGGAGATTCCTCCTCCACAGTCCACCGGATGTTTCGGATCTTGAATCTGCTGCGGAGATCATACCTGTTGACAGTATAAAATCCTGAAATCGAAATGATTTCGTTCCTGATTTACATAACCTGAAAACAATACGTCTTCGCACCATCCTATAGATAAGGTCAGTGGTTTATTAATGCCTCCAAAATCATCATCAGGCTTACGCCGGTGATATACACCATGGACGTTACTCAGATAGTGAACTCTGTTCAGGTTACCTCGACGCTTCTGATCAATAATCTCTGGATAATAGTTGCCGCACTTTTCATACTTTTGATGACTGTTGCTGTTGGTTTTCTTGAGGTTGGTGAACTAGGAGAGAGTTTCTCTGCAAGTCTCATGAAAACAATTGTCATAACTGGAACTGCAATTTTTGTTATGGCCATTATTGGGTTCAACACTGCATTCGCGCCGACTTTTTATGGAATAATAGGAAACCCGTTCTATAAAGACGGTTTGCTCCTTGGGGGATTTTCGTCCAATGCCGCGGGACTGCTTAACGGTGTGTGGTGGTCTATGGGTCCGGCGTATTTCAACACGGGGCTCACTACGGGAACATATTACTTCTTTGAGACTGCTGCGGCATCCGTTACGCTTGCACTGGTCGCAGTGATAGTTCTCAAGAAGGTGAAGTTCCAGGCATTCTTCATTTTCTCAATTGTTTACTTCATAATAATATGGAACATCCCTGTTTCC
>JAJZKL010000310.1 GCA_021804185.1 Thermoplasmata archaeon
GGCTTCCCTGTCATAAAGTATGTTCCATCCTCCCAGGTCTCCATGTATAAAGCATGGAGTGAAATTAAACACCTCAGGTTTCAGCATATCCTTGAAATAACTCTCAATCCGAATTCCTGAGTTCCGGTCGATAGAGTTAAAAATGTTATCACGGGCAAGCTGGAGCATATCCATGTAATGTTTTATTAGAACTGTCCCACCTTTTCTGTCAATTTCAGGCACCTGTTTCACGGGTATCGACATTATTTCCATGGAGATTCGGGATATGTCCCTGAAAAATTCCCTTCTTGCACCTTCTTCAAGGTCTTCCGGTTTAACCCGGTCCTCCTGCCTACCGTATTCTTTGTTTGTAATGTTGGATCCAGCAAGTCTTCTGTACAACGCAGCAAAATTCCCATCCTCCATTCTGCCGTAATGCACAAATGAAGGTACTGGAACTGAAATCTTTCCCTGCAAAAATCGTGAAATACGCACCTCCAGATCCAGATGCCTTGCGTTTTCATGGTTCAGCGGTGTTTTCAGCATGTATCCTTTGCCTATCTGGTAAATCCTGTTGTTCCAGCCTTCTGCAATGTTAAATATAACGGAACTTCCCGGGTTTTCAATAAACGGTGCCACAAAATTCCTTATTACTGAAAAGTCAGGGGAGTTGTCCACCCAATGGAATAACAGATCTTAATAAAAAGTTCTACAGGCATCAAACCCATGACATTACGTCTTTATTTGACACAAAGAAGGAGAAATCCTTACAATAAAATATTCCAGATTTGTAAAATGTGGGGCATACATTAATGCAACCGCTTAAAATAATCAGTTTTCTCCGGTGTGTACAAAAGGTGATGGTTATATATGTTTTGAATATGATACATACAGGATGTCATCTGAAGATTTTGTACAGTTCCTTGCACAGAAAGCAGACCGGTTCCTTATAACTGCGAAATTGCAAATTGATGAGGAATTTTATGATCTGGCCACATTCAGTATGCAACAGTCACTGGAATTAACCCTGAAGTCCATACTGCTGAAAAGTGCAGGTGATTATCCAAGGACTCATAGTTTAAGGGATCTCCTTAAGCTTGCACATGAATCTTCAGGAGAAACGTGCGGGGAAAAAACATATCTTCTTCTAAACCAATATTCATTCCAGTTGAATATGCTGGAGGACGCATACTCTACATCAAGATACTTCCAGAAATCATTCGACGAGGAGGACGTGAAAAAACTTTATGAAATAACGGAGGTTATAACAGATGAACTTAGGCATGCGTGTAAATGAAACCATGAGGAAAAGAAGAATTTGGGAAAATCTTCAATCAGAGATCTACAGGCTTGTGGGTGTCGTTAAAACCACAGACAAAAATGCAAAGGTTTATCTCTTTGGTTCAGCACTTACCGGGAAGCACAATATGGCCAGCGATATTGACATACTTGTAGTAACAGATGTTCCATATGGAGAGATGCTGTTTTCCTTAACTGAAAATGGATTTGAGTATCCGTTTGAGATCCATGTAAGAACGCCCAAAGAATCTGAAATATACCTGTCAATGATTCATGAAATAAAAATGGTTTCATGACTAATCAAAATAAGAAACCTGTTAAAATTGGCTATTTTCACTCCATGCAGCAGCTCATTCTGGACAGGTCCCTGGTGAACGACTGGGCTGTAAGTTTAATCCCCTCAGCTACCGTTGGAAATATGTGGCTGTTCTCTATGAGGTCCCTGAAAGTAAGGCCGTACCTTATTGCATATACACCTTCAATTATGAACTCGGCGGCATTGGGTGAAAGGACATGAATGCCGACAATCTTCTCGGTTTCTGAATCAACCACCATTTTGAAAATACCATGTTCTTCCCTGAGTATTCTAGCTTTTGGGACCAGGTCAAGTGGAACAGTTCTTGTGATGCTTTTTCTTCCAGTCTGATTATAACCCGATTCTGTGTATCCAACCGAAGCGAACTGGGGTTCAGTGAAAACTGCCCATGGAATAAGCTGGAGGTTCACCTTCTTTCCAGTTCCGGCATATATGTTTGAAGCAGCAATGGAACCCTCACCGGCTGCCAGGGTTTCAAGTTTGTATCTCTGGTCAACAACATCACCTGCAGCATAAATGAGAGGGTTTGTGGTTTTCATGGTCTCATCAGTGAATATCCCTTTCGAGGAGTACTCCACCCCGGCCTTTTCCAGGTCGAGGCCCGCGACATTGGGGATTCTACCGGAAGAAACAAGTATTTCATCCACTTCCATTTCTTCTTTTCCACGCCTGGACTGTGTTTCAATTAGCTTCTTTCCATTCCTTGAAAAAACTCTCATCACCTTTTTTCCGGTCCTGAATTCCAGTCCCTCCGATTTCAGTATTTCCATGAGCTTGGCGCCAATTTCCTCTTCAATTCCGGGGGCAACTGTGTCATGTTCCTTTATGACTGTAACCTCTGTGCCAAGCCTCTCCAGTGACTGCCCTATCTCAAGTCCTATGAAACCTCCACCCAGTATTGCAAGTTTTCCAGGCAGATTATTGAGGTCCCAGACCGTATTGCTGGTTAAATAACCAGTGTCTTCCAGTCCTTCTATATGTGGTATTTTTGTGGAAGACCCGGTTGCAATAATGAAATTATAGCCATTCAGCTTTTCCGTATTACCGTTGTTATCAACAAT
>JAJZKL010000311.1 GCA_021804185.1 Thermoplasmata archaeon
AGATGAGGAACTGGAGAATATAAGAAAAAATATGTACAACAGTATTCTGAATGCAAGGAAACTGGATAAAGTGAATAATATGGATGGAAAATCAGTTGAATTGAATGATGGGAATTTCGACCAGATTGTAAACAGGCCCGGGCTGATGGTAGTTGATTTCTGGGCTGAATGGTGTGCACCCTGCAGGTTTGTGTCACCAGTTCTTGACGAACTGGCTAAAGAATATGCGGGTAAAATGGTCCTGGGGAAACTGAATGTGGATTTAAACCCACAGGTATCAGCCAGATTTATGATAAGAAGCATACCGACAATAATGTTTTTCAAGGATGGAAAACCGGTTGACACAGTAATAGGTGCTCTTCCAAAACCTATGATAGAAACAAAGATAAAGAAAAACCTGAACTAGTGAATAAGATGCCGAAAAAATATGACGTTATAATTGTGGGAGGGGCCTCGGCGGGACTCTCTGCTGCCCTTTATACTTCCAGGCAGAACCTAAAAACGTTAGTGATAACCAAAGATATTGGTGGCCAGGCGCTTCTAACAGATTCCATACAGAATTACCCCGGGTACCAGAATATAGGGGGGTTTGATCTGCTGACAAAGTTTCAGGAACAGGCAATGATCTATGGTGCGGAATTCCTGTACGACGAGGTGCAGAGCATTTCAGAGTCTGAAGAAGGATTCTCGGTTAAATCGTATTCCGATGAGAATTTAGCTGAAACGCTCATACTCGCATTTGGAAAGACACCTCGTGATCTTGGCGTATCTGGAGAAAACGAACTTAAAGGAAAGGGCGTATCATACTGTGCAGTGTGTGACGGTCCTCTTTTCAAATCTAAAAAAGTGGCGGTAGTTGGCAATGGAGATAATGCAATAGAGGCCGCAAGCTATCTCTCTTCTCTGGCCTCAAGCCTATATATTGTACAGTCAACCGAAAAGATCAGAGGAGATGAGGAAACTGTCAATTCCCTTAAAAGCATGAAAAATGTAGAGTTCATAAACGGCAGTACAGTAAACAAAATTCTTGGAGAAAACTCAGTCACCGGTCTGGAACTGAAAACCAAAGATGGAAAAAACAGCATTGAAACTGATGCAGTGTTTATTGAAATGGGGTACATTGCCAGGACAGACCTTGTAAAGGACCTGGTCGAACTTAACAAGATAGGAGAAGTTGTTGTGGACAAGTTCTGTGCAACCACCAAGGAAGGGATCTTCGCCTGTGGAGATGTTACTGACACCCCATACAAGCAGGTGGTTATATCTGCCGGACAGGGAGCCATAGCCGCGCTATCAGCATACAACTATATTCAGAGAAAGAAAGGGAGACCTACCTCCAAAACAGACTGGAAAAGTGTCCGTGTGCAGAAAGAGGATAAATCCGATTTCAAACTTTCAAGGACATGATGCCTGGGATTGGGATTTTCAATATTTTCTTATTTTTCCCTGATTTCAGTGTTCTTTTTCAAGTTTTTTAATAAATTCCTGGGCTTTTGTTTTGAACTCTTCAAGTGTTCCATCATTCACTATCATGTAATCTGCCAGTGAAATCACTCTGCCTATTCCCCATGATAGCTCCCTTTCGTCCCTGCCATTTAGTTCATTTGGGCTTTTCACGTCGTCTTCCCTGTCTCGTTTCAATATTCTGGCGAGGCGGTCGTCGTGGTTTGCATATATTGCAACAACCCTTACATTCTCGAACCTGTTCCTGAAGTACTCCAATTCCTCAACGTTTCTCAAGCCGTCAACTATTGTCCTTTCCGGATTGGTGATATTTTCAGAGGTCCTTTTTGCCCATATGTCCATTCCATGAACCTTCCTTTCAGAACCTGCGAATTTTCCAATGTCGTAGTCTTTCTGATCAATTTTGTGTTCCCTGGAGTATTTCCTCACGGTATCTCCCATGTGAACGTCCACATAACCCATGGTTCTGGCTACTTTTATGAATTCATCCTTCCCTGATCCAGGCATTCCTGTTACAATAAGCATTTGATTTTATCCCCCATAACAATATTATTACATCTCTCAAGTTTGAGGATATTTTATAACCTATCCAAAGAGGAAACCCATCCCACCTTCTGCGTTCTCTTCCTCTTCCTTTATTTTTCTGTAAATTTCCGCTGCCTCCTTTTCCGGGATAGGATCCATACTTGCCCCAAGCAACTCAGTCACCTTTTCGAATATGTTCTCCGGCCCTTCTATTACCACAATTGTTGAACCGGGGATGTTGAAACCTGAACCGTCTTTCTGAATTATGGTCTGTCTTCCCACAACGTCATCAGATAAAAGTTTTTCAACCAGTTTCTTCTGGTCCGAAGCAAGCTTGTAAATTTTGAACATAGCCGGTTAAGCCCACAACAAATATAAGGATGTTGACATAAATAGAGGCGCCAGATCAACTGCAAGAATGGTCTGAGAAAGTTTTAACTGTTTGAGGAAATCTTATGAAACGTAGTGACCTCCTCTCCCAGCTTTCGCAGGGACCTTTCCACTTCAAAGGTTGCAAGCGGATCTCCACGGGCTTGAATTTCCATCGATCGAAGTGCACTGCCCTTCATCCCATGCAATGTGACTTTGCGGATTCGGGCACCAATGAGACAATATGCTTTCGATCGCTTTCGTCCCCGATTTTGCGA
>JAJZKL010000312.1 GCA_021804185.1 Thermoplasmata archaeon
CATCACCTATTATCTTGTAGTCCTCGTAGTTCTCCACTGCTTCCACAACAGCTCTTGCCATCCTGGTGGGGTCTTTGGATTTGAATATCCCGCTTCCGACAAAAACGCCATCCATGCCAAGCTTCATCATCAGGGCTCCGTCAGCCGGGGTAGCAACGCCACCTGCAGCAAAATTTACTACCGGCAGTCTTCCCATGCGTTTTATTTCTTTCAGTACCTTGAGAAGTTCGGCTTCGATTTTATCCGCACTCATTTCATAGTAGAGATTATAATCTGTGAGATAGTCAGCAGAACCGAACAGATCCGTTGAGACGGATTTCCTGAGTATCTTATATGAAGACGACATGGTTTCGGACACCTTCTTGAGTTCTTCTGAACTCAGGTCTTTCAGTATTTTTATCCCCTCAGTCACCATTCTGATATGCCTGACCGCCTCGATTATATTGCCGGTTCCAGCTTCTCCTTTCGTTCTTATCATGGCTGCGCCCTCAAATATTCTCCTGACAGCCTCCGGAAGCACTCTTGCACCGCATACCACCGGAACCTTCAGTTCTCTCTTGTAAAGGTGAAAAAATGGATCAGCCGGTGTCAGAACTTCACTTTCATCCAGCATATCAACGCCAAGGGCTTCAAGGGTGTATCCTTCGGAGAGATGACCTATCCGCACTTTAGCCATAACCGGGATGGAAACTGCCTTGAGGATTTCCTTGACCTTTTCAGGATCGGCCATTCTTGCCACTCCGCCGGCAGCTCTTATGTCGGCCGGGACTCTTTCAAGTGCCATTACTGCAACCGCACCTGCCGATTCGGCAATGGAAGCCTGTTCCGCGGTGGTGACATCCATTATTACGCCACCTTTGGTCATCTTTGCAAAACCTCGTTTGAGAAGCTCGTCGCCAAATCTCAATTGGGAAATATCAATGGACATGATTTATCTCGGTAAGGATTGAAATAAGTTATATATAGATTTATAGCGGAAATAAGATCAGAAGACGTTGCAGTCAGAATTCCAACATTTTTTTCACAAAAAAAATTTAATAATGCACAATCATAACACAGATGAAACTTAATGGCCAACACCCGCAAAGACGGAGTAGCCATAATTATACCGGTCATCAACGAACGTAAGAATCTTCAGGGACTTCTGCCTCTGTTGGATGAGTTCAATGTCTTCGTTGTGGATGACGGAAGTAATGACGGTACTCAGGAGTTCTGTGAATCCTTGTCCCATGTTCATTTAATAGAACGGGGCAGGAAAATGGGACTGGTCTCTGCGATTCTCGAAGGCTTCAGGCATGTCCCCGGAAGCTGCGAGTATTCCATAGTGCTGGATTCTGATTTTTCACACGATCCAAAATACATACCGGAACTGCACGACTGTGCGACTGACAACGAAGCTGATCTTGTAATCGGTTCCAGATACACTCCAGGCGGTAACAATGGAGATGAGCTTTTAAGGCGCTTCATCAGTGTATCCGGGAATATAGCCTTCAGATCAGCATTCTCATCCCGAGTTAAAGATGCCACGAGCGGATTCAGGGTTTATTCTAAACGCGCAATGGATTTTCTTCTCGCGTCTCAGTCTGCTGAACCGGTCAGCCCTTCCTATGCTGGTCAGATAGATGTCCTTAGAAGGCTGGAAAGCGCAAAGATGAAAGTAGTTGAATACCCAATAACATTCTACAGGAGAAAGGATGGGCACAGCAACCTCACCAACAGTGATATCATGGGATTCCTGTCTCTTCTTGTCAGAAAGGGTAATCTCATCTCATATGTAATGGTAGGGCTCTCCGGAATACTCGTGAATGAGCTTATACTGTCGCTTCTTTTCGGAGTTATCGGTTACCCGGCCGAGCTATTCTCAATCGAGATAAGCGTGGTCTCAAATTTCTTTCTCAACGATCGACTTACCTTTCGGAAACGTGATTCTGTGGTTTCCGAGGTATTCTTTTCCAGGCTTGCAAAATACAATTTCTACAGTCTGGGAGGTATTGGAATAAATGCCATTATTTTTTACATACTTGTTGCCTTGAATGTGGATATATTTATTTCTAATTTCGTGGGGATAGTCTTTGCATTCTTGTTCACTTACATATCTTCGACGTTTTTCGTTTGGGGTGAAAAAATCGCTTGAATATTGAACCGGAATTCCGCGAGAAGCTATCACGAATAGCATTGATAGGCGAGAGTTGCGGTTTGGTAATAACTCCCGGTGTTTTGACGTTTTATCTGGGTTATGGGTCTCTCCCGTTAATTATGCTGGAGTCAATCCTGATAATCGCTGGTTTCTTTACCCTCGTGCTTGCACTCACTGACCCTTTTCCGAAATGGGCAGATATAAAGATAACCTGGCCGGTTTTCCTGATATTTTTCATTGCGCTTCCATATGTCTTAACAACTGCACCACGTTTTCCGCCTCTAGATTCCCTTGCTGGAATATCAACTATCTTGGTCTCAGCAGTCTCATCCATTTACCTTGGAAAAACTCTTTACGGATTTCACAGACAAGCTTCACCAAAACCGGCACCTGTGTATATTGTGCTATGCGTCCTGACCATAACGTGGACGCTGTACCTGTGGACTGGTTCACCGCTCTTTCCTACAGATGAAATGACTATAGATTATTACGCT
>JAJZKL010000313.1 GCA_021804185.1 Thermoplasmata archaeon
TGTTAAGTTGCAGAAATCGGTTATTCCTCATTCTCTGCGTTACCACATACGGAGATGTCCTGATCTGTTCAAGGAACAGGGCTGCCGTCAGCCAGCCTATTGTGGCTGGTGTTATTTTTGATCATATCGATCCCCCAGTTGCAAGCTCCGATGCTTTAGCGTGGAGAAGTTAACCGCGTGGATTATATCAGAGGAGAATTGCCCTGCAGGGAGCCCCATCTTCCCCCATGTTCAGCGGGAGGCACACAAAATCGTAGGTTCCAGGCTGAACGTTGCTCAAAAGAAGCCCCTCCACGATTACTATGTCCTTCCTCATCAGGGTTTTATGGGAGACCGGATCAGGAATTCCGAATTTCTCGATAGAAAGGTAATCAATACCCACAAGGTTTACATTTTTTGTGGCTATTTTTTTTGCAGCTTCTTCTGAGATGTAAGTGAAATCTTCATGAAATGCATCATAAAGCCCGGAATTCTTCGTCTTGAAAAGTATAATCTCCGTTGGATTATCCGGAATGTCTGAAGGCTCAATGCTATCACCTTTTACTTCGATGACCGTTGCCTTGCCCAGAAACTTTCGCAGATCTACCTCATTGGCCTTCCTGCCATCTGGCAGCATATGAAATGGAGCGTCGAAATGAGTGCCGGAATGCGTCTCCATGATCACCCTCATTATGTGAACGTGATCTTTCTTGTGCGTGTAATATTCATATTCTTCATACTGTGCATCACCGGGATAAGTGATGAGTCCACGCTTCAATGGAAGGCTTAGGTCTATCATGATTATCCATTGCCTGATAGTACTTATTTCTTGCCGGATTTTCTGACAGGAACTCTTTTCAGGGCATGTCCGCAGATTCGGCATGTGTCTATATCAGAACTATAGAATTTACCACATCCGGTGCACCTGAATGCCCATTTTATTTTTGATTGTATAGGCTTAAGGTCAGATCCGACATAAGGTATACCCATAAATTCTGCAACATTCTCGATGGCATAATCATCAGTTATTATCGTTGCCTTGAGTTCCAGCGCCAAGGCAATTACATCAATGTCCGTGTCGCTAAGTACAGTTATGTCGCCAGATTTTGTGGCGAAGGACACCACATTCCTCCTGCTTTCCTTGGAAGGAGTGTATACATTTATCTCCGGAGATACGGCATCCAATAATCTTCTGAGCTTACCCTTCCTGATCTCTTCCAGTACAGAGGAGGGGAATACCAGTTTCCGGTTGAGCATGTCGATCCGTCTAGACATTATGGCTGAGGTATCAACTACATAGATATTTTCAAGATCCATACTTCCCAGTGCCGTTTTGTCCATTTGCAGAAATACTTCCAGTTGTTCATCGTGTAGTCATAAGTCAACTACCCCCAGCTGATGCAGGGGGCTTGTAACTCTTATTAGGCTACAATAGGCTGGTTGACAGCAACCCTACTTTTTATATTGAGCGATGCGACATAGTCCGCCTCGCCGCCATATCCACACTGAACACATTTGAATGCGTCCCTGTTCTTCCTGTTCCTTTTATCGATGACATGGCATTGGGGGCATTCCCTGCTGGTGTTATGGGGATCCACTATCTTAATGGATACACCCGACACCCTTGCTTTGTATTCTATGAACGACCTGAGCTGGTGGAAAGACCAGCTCAAGCGCATGTACCGCTGCCTGCGCCTTACAACAGTTTCCTGGTTGATGTTACTCAAATCCTCAAGTGCAACACCCCTGCCAGTGCCTTTGGCTTCCGCAACGATCTCCTTCGATATGCTGTGATTGACAATTCTCTGGAATCTTTTCTCCTTTCCACTTATTTTTTTCAGCCGTCTCTTCGCACTTCTCGTTCCCTTTTTCTGCAACCTATTGCGGTGCTTCGCAGTCGTGATTCTTTTCAGCCTGACTGCATCTCCACTGTAGTTTCTGCCATCACTCGTTGTTGCTATGTTCTTCACGCCGAGGTCGACACCGATATAACCTATGGGTTCATATTCTGGCTCTTCCGGAATATCAACAACAACGGCAAGGTAAAAAGCATTATTCGTGAAAATTAAATCAGCCTGCCCATGAACCCTGCTGAGTCTCTGTTTCTGGTACTCGCCAAAAATCATGGGCATCCTGATTCTTCCATGAAGTGTGTTCATCGATACCAAATCCAGTCCCTTGAAGCTCAATATTCTCTGGTCATAGATAATGGAGCCATGCCTGTCAAACTCGTGTATGCATGTCCGATCAATCTTGTAAGATTCAGCAACCTTGCTTATTGCCCTGACAATAAGCTGTGACGGCAACCTGTATTTCTCCTTGATGCTGTAATAAACCAGCCTGTGCAGTTCATATTTATTCGGGAAACCATTGCTAAACGCCGTTCGGGATATATCACTGCATGCTTTGTTGAACACCTCTATTGTTTCCAGAAGAATGTTTCTCTGTTCAGGATCAGGAAGCATTTTAAGCATCAGGGTATTCTGCATCTATGGAAGCATGCCATCAATACATATATACTTTTCAGTCCCGATTCCTCCCCACGCTCGTGGGTAGGGTCTCCTCGGGGGGAATCAGATGAATTTTGCACCTGAATGTGCACTTGTCCGTAGGCTTGCTATACTGTATACTATGGAATTCATC
>JAJZKL010000314.1 GCA_021804185.1 Thermoplasmata archaeon
TTTCCGCCTTATTGCCTGCTTCGGATTCATAGACCCTCTTCACAGTATCTGCCAGATAGCTGACGCTGTAGTGTTCGTCGAACTGGTTGAATACCCTGTATTCCCCTTCTGATGGAGGCTTGTGAAGTGCAATGTCCAGGCAGTTTATGCTGTCCTCAAGTGAAAGGAACCCTCTTGTCTGGCCCCCCTTTCCGTATGGGGTTATGGGAAGGCCGGCAACAGCCTGAGCACAGAACCTGTTGAGTGCAGTCCCCCAGACCTCATCTATGTCAAATCTTGTATAAAGGCCGGTTTCAGTGATCTCTCTTGTTCTTGTTCCGTAAACAACACCCTGCATAACATCAGTAATGCGGGTCTTCCAGAGCCTGTTGGCAAACATCAGGTTGTTTGAATCATGAACCTTTGTCCAGTGGTACCAGGAGCCAGCCTGCTTGGGGAAAGGAAGAAAATCTTTGCGGCCATTGTAACTGACTTCAAAAAATCCCTCGGGAATGTCTATGTTCGGTGTTCCGTACTCACCCATGGTACCCAGCTTCAGTATGTGGGCATAAGGAACATATTCCTTTACTGCATATATGAGATTCATGGTGCTGATTATGTTGTTGCTCATGGTTGCTGAAGCCTGCTTAAGGCCAAGCATTGAGTAGGGGGCAGATCTCTGCTCAGCCAGATGGACAATGGCATCCGGCCTGAACTCCTTTATACAATTCAGCAGAAATGAGGGATTGCTGGCATTTCCCCTGTAAAGGGGATATTTCTTGCCAGTTATGGCAGAAAGCTTACTCAATCTGGCAGAGAGTGAAAGAATGGGTGAGACAGAGTCTGAACCAACTTCCTTTACTCTCCTCCTTGTAAAATAATTGTCAAGGGCTGCAACCTCATGGCCCTTCAGTGATTCTCTCATTAGAAGAGGCCAGCCGATATACCCGTCAGCCCCCATGATCAGTATTTTCACATGTACCTGATCATCCTCCTGATAATAAAATTTTGAACCATTCCTGAAGGTGTTATTACTCCTGGTAATAGTTTCTCTATAACCATTTTTATCATACTGCTCAATCATTATTCATGTTCAAAACAACAATGACCGGCAGTTACTTCAGAACGCCGGAGATAGAAGAGCTTCTCAGAAAGTCAAAGACAGGTGAAATTGACGAATCCCACATTGACGCGATAAACAGGGGAGAGGAGCTTGCAATGAACGACCAGCTTCATCCCGACTCCCTCCCATTCGGCCTGGACTGGATCAGCAACGGAGAGGAGAGAAAGTCAGGCTACACTACTTACATCCCAAACAGATTCTCAGGCTTTTCATCCTCGAAAAAGGTTTCACCGGAATTTTCGCCGGACTTCTATAAAGAACTGACAGAGGCAAATCCTGCCATGTCGAAGATAATTTCTGACGCAAAGACATTTGATCTTGCAGCTATTGAAAGCCCTCTTGTATACAAAGGCGAGAAGCTGGCCAGGAGTGAGACAGAAAACTCCGTCAGAAATGCTAAGAAGAAAGGATCAGCAAGAATATTCATACCCGCTCCCTCACCTGGAGTGATAACTGTGTTCTATCCCCATGGAAAGGCCTATCATGATCATGAGGAATTCCTCTTCAGCCTTTCAAAAGAGCTTTCAAAGGAATATCGCGCCATACTTTCTGTGGATGGGGCTGATCTCCAGATAGATGCTCCAGATCTGGCAATGGCCAGGAGCCTTGGGGTTGACTGGGCAAGTGATTTTGCAAAGGCACTGCCTCTGCATGTGCAGGCAATTAATGAGGCCATTTCCGGGCTTCCACAGGATAGAATCAGAGTTCATTACTGCTACGGAAATTATCCCTCAGCTCATCTGACAGACCCGGACTATTCAATGGTCTTGCCGGAAATTCTAAAACTGAAGGCCGGAACAATTGTAGGAGAGATGGCAAACGCCAGGCATGCAGGAGATCCGGTGATCATAAGGAAATACACAAAGGAACACGGCTGGCCAAAGCATTTGAAGATTGCTGCAGGCGTCATAGATGTTAAATCCCCATTTGTGGAAACTCCAGAAACAGTCTACCTGAAGCTGAAGAATCTTGCAGATATTGATGAAATAGGCCCTGAGAGGGTGATGGGAGGCACTGACTGTGGCTTTGAAACATTCTCCGGCCTTGGAAGTGTGCCCCGGTCAATAGCGGTTAAGAAATTGAAGTCCCTGGCACTTGGTGCAAGGCTTTCAGAATAACCTCAAATTCGCAGTATTTTTAATTTCCATCTAATTTTAATATTTTATAGATATTACAGAGGCATTGACATCCCTTGCCCTGGATTTTCTTGGTATTTTCGTAAGGCTTTTCGTTGTTATTGATCCATTCGGCAGCCTGGTTCTATTCATTGCCATGACAGGCTCAATGGATCAGAAGAGCCGCAGGACTGTGACTAGGGATGCAACCCTTTATGGCGGAATGATACTGATAATGTTTGCCATTCTTGGGTCCTATATACTGTACTATTTCGGCATCTCAATTGAAGCACTTGAGATAGCAGGCGGGCTAATTCTCCTGATCATGGGTATAGAGATGGTGAGGGAGGGTGACAGGCCGAAGTCCATGGGAGGAAAGATCGATTACGACATAGGA
>JAJZKL010000006.1 GCA_021804185.1 Thermoplasmata archaeon
TACGAGACTTCCATTGAACCTTGTGAAATACTGACTTCAATAAGAATTCATAAAAACACCAGTCCATTCTCTGTGGAAAAGTATGCAACAAGATCAGCCGATTTCGCAGTTGCTTCCATTGCGGTCATAGCTGACATGAAGAAACCAGAGATTAAAATTGTGGTAGGTGCCCAGGAGACTAAACCGCTTCGGCTGAAAAAACTTGAAGATTCGCTTAAGGGAAAAGAACACAGCAGGAAGGCCATTTCAAGGAGCGTTGAGGAGATTTCTGCTGAACTTGAGCCCATAAATGACATACATGGTGGAGACGAATACAGGAAAGTGGTAACGCTTAACCTTCTTCTCAACAGACTAGACTCACTCCTGAATGGAGGTGATCTAAAATGACAGCAGTTAAGATAAACATAAATGGCAGGGATTACGAAGGAGATATTGAGGATAGAATGCTTCTTGTTCACTTTATCCGTGATGTGACCAGAAACAGGGGAACCCACATTGGATGTGATACCGGCCATTGCGGAGCATGCACGGTATTGCTTGATGGTGAGCCAGTGAAATCCTGCCAGATACTTGCCCTACAGGCAGCTGGCCACAAAGTGGAGACTGTTGAGTCCCTGGAAGATGATGGAAAGCTGAGCATCGAGCAAGAAGCCTTCAGGAACAATTTCTCAATGCAATGCGGTTACTGCACGCCCGGCTTCCTTATGATGACCCGCTACCTTATAAGGAGCAACCAGGAGATGACCAGGGATGAGATCCGGGAGAAACTTCATGGGAATTACTGCATGTGCACAGGATACCAGCAGATCGTAGACGCAGTTCAGGAAGCACAGAAAACTTTCATGTCCAGGGAAAAGACATCTGGACACTGATTTTCTTTTTAACTTTTGAGAATTTATTTCATCCCTTCCTGCTATACAGACCCATTACATTTTTTTCAAATACCTTTTCTTTTTCCTTCAGTTTAAGAGACTCAAGAATATCATAGGATCTCCAGTTGCCCATGTTAAATGGGTAATCAGTTCCAAAGACGACATTGTCAACCCCCCATGTACCTACGAGAAATTTCATCGAATCCTTATCAAAAAGCACTGAATCAAAGTAAAGATTTTTCAGGTCACTGTCATCAAATGGCACAGACCCCTTGATTTCATCCCTTGTTGTCAGGGCATGCCTTATTCGTGATATCTGATAAGGAATCGCACCTCCTCCATGGCAGAATATGAACTTCAGACCTGGGAATTTCTTGAAGACCCCACCAAGGAGCAAGCTGGCTACCGCTATGGTAGTTTCAGCAATAGTGCCTACGACGATTCCCATATAATACTTTGACAGCCTTTCCGGGCCAAGGAAGTCGTTTGGATGCACGAATATAGGTAGCTTAAGTTCCTCTATCCTCTCATAAACCGGATAAAGGCTTTCATGATCAAGATTCTTCCCGGCTATGTTTGTTCCGATCTCCACTCCATCCATTTCCAGTTTAGAATATGATCGGTCAAGTTCGATGATAGCTGCCCTGCTGTCCTGCATTGGAAGAGTTGCATTGCCAGAAAACAACTGGGGGTTATTTCTGCAGACTGCAGACAATCCATCATTCTGTGACCTCGATATCCTTTCAGCAATCTCAGAGGAGGAACTGTAGTTGAATATGTGATGGGTAGGGGAAAGAATCTGCCTGTCTATCCCAAGACCCCTGATTTCCTTTATTCTGTTATTAATATCGAAGAAACCCCTGGGCATGGGTGAAATGACCTTTCCTCCAATGGTTATCTTAAAACTTTTAACATCCTGGGTCTTTTCTACGGAACCAGAGAATTCCTTAATTGTTTCCGAAGGCAAAAAGTGGGAATGAACATCTATTTTCATGAATAAGCTGATTTCAAGACATTCTATAATATTTTCCTCACAAGTTTAATCACAGAAATAAAGTTAGGTTCACAAAGATATGAAAAACAGGTTGTTATGGTAATATTTAGAAAGAAACGCATTTGTATTAACCATTATCAAGCTTTTTCTGAATGTCTGGTAATAGAAACTTACCTTAAGTTTAATTAAAATAATCTAATCACCTACTTGACTTAATATGACAGAACAAATCACGGAGAAATTAACATCGAAAGGAATTGATTTGATCTTTAAACGAAGCCCAGAGAATGAGAAGGCTTCTTTCGCTTCTGCAACAGAGTTTATCGATACTGTTAAGCTTCTTCCACCTAACATGCTTAAAGATTCTGGCCCCACCCTCAAGCTTCTCACCTCGCAGGATATCAGTATCGAACTTTCAAAGAGAAGGGAACCGATGCCATTCTGGCACAGAAATATGGACTATGATGAAGTGATCATATGCATCAAGGGGGAGGCGACCTGGACTACAGAGACCGGAAAATTCAATCTCACTGAAGGGACGATGATACACATTCCCCGGGGTGTATCACACACAGTAGTGGCTAAGAAGGGCACAGACTATACCGCAATAGAGATCAAGTCGTCCCAGCCTCTCAACAGGAATGAAAAGGTCTGAGGGTGATGGAGTTGGATAATCAAAACAATACATGTGCACTGGATTTCCTTAAGTCTGAACACAAGGTATATGATCTGGAACACCCCAGATTTCCAGGAATGCCCGCATTTGATCCTGTAAAGCCAGCCATGGAATACTATCTTTACAGGCAGCATGAAAACTATTATGGAAAACAGCAGACAAAGAGAAGGTCAAGCTCTTCAGGTCTCATTGTCATGACAGATCAATCAGGAACTCACATGGATGCCCTCTGCCATCAGGCATACGACATGAAGCTTTTTGACGGGACTCCAGTCAACGAGGAATTGGAAACCCCATGGGGATTCAAAAAACACAGTGCCGCTGAAATACCAACCATGATAAGGAAAGGGGTGCTTGTAGACTGTACTCTCACGCTTGGAGACCCCGTACCAGAAAACCATGAAATAACCCTGAAGGAGTTCATGGATACAGTTAAAAAAGAGGGAGTAGAGTTCGGAAAGGAAGATGTTGTGCTTGTAAGAACAGGATACGGAAAATACTGGAAGGACTTTGAAAACTATAAGAATGCTGCCGGGATTTCAGGCGAGGTCAGCAAATACCTGAAGGATAAATGCTATGCAGTTGGCGCAGATAACCTTGCCTGGGATGTCCCCGGAAAAGTGGACCCTGAAACAGGTGTTATTCAACCTGGGCACTATCACCTCATAGCAAGTTCTGGAATTTATATAATGGAGAACCTGTTCCTGGAAGATCTTTCAAAGGCACCTGAAAAGGAATTTCTCTTCATAGCTCTACCCTTGAAATTTACAGGCGCAACAGGAACCCCAATTAGGCCGGTTGCCATCCTTTGATATTGGGCTTACGGAAACAGCATTTTCCCAATTTTTTCCACACATTTTGCAGGATTCTCAAGCATGGGATAATGGCCAAGGCCAGGTATCGAGTCTACCTTGCAGTCGGTCAAAAACTTTGAAGTTTCCGTTAACATTTCATCGGTAACAACCGGATCCTCTGCACCACGGATCAGATTAATCTTGACTCTGCAGCCATCTAATAGGTGCGTATTATCAAAGGAATTCCAGGCCAGAAGGTCATTTATATAAATATCTCTGTTGTTCGAACTCCTGATCCATATGAGTTTCTCTATATTTTCCTTTGGCGCATTCGTACCGCAGAAGTCAAAAGCCCTCTCCACATTCCCAGGGTCTGTTTTCATTATTGTTTCTACCTCGAATGTTTTGGTCTTAGCTGCACCTTCCATTATCACGGCCCTTATTATCCTCTCTGGGGTCATGACGCACAGATCCAGTGCAATGTCTGCCCCAATGGAGCACCCTACGATTATGAATTTCTCCAGATTCAGGATATCCGCCATTTTCAGAATCTTCTCGGAATAAAAGCGCACATCCACCCTCTTTCTTCTCCACTGGTTCCATGGCCAGGACTTTCCATGTCCTGGAAGGTCAGGAACAATGGCATTGATATTCTCGGGGAGCATTGAAACAAATTCCTTCCACACCCTGCCATCAGTTCCTGCAGTGTGAAGGAAGATTACAGGGATACCCGTTCCACTGGATTCGTAATATAGTTTTGCACCGTCTACATCTACATACTTACCATTCTCCATGGTTCAGAGATGGAGATGGCGTACAATTGAGTTTCTATTTTTACTCAATACCCGGAAAACGATTAATTACTCTTACACAATGATCCGTTTAGATAAACAAAGTGATCCCATGAAGAGAGTGGTAATTGCTGTTACCGGTTCCACAGGAGCGATATATGGTGTCAGGGCTCTGCAGATCTGCAATGAACTCAAAGATGTTGAGACTCATGCAGTAATATCTTCCGGAGCTGACGCCACATTAAGAATTGAAACCAGAAGCAAGAGAGAAGATCTCAAAAAATATGCAGATTATTTTTACGAGGAGACTGATTTTGAGGCATCAATTTCCAGTGGGTCATTCAAGACATCCGGAATGCTTGTGGCTCCCTGTTCTATGAAAACACTCTCAAGCATAGCTACTGGTTATGAGAATAACCTTATTTCCAGGGCAGCATCTGTACACCTGAAGGAAAGAAGACCTCTGGTTCTGCTCACCCGAGAGACCCCCCTCAGCCTGATACATCTCAGAAACATGGTTCAGGTTACTGAGGCGGGAGGGATCATAATGCCACCTCTTCCTCCACTGTATTTTGAGATGAACAATTTTGAGAAGATGGTTGACCTGACTGTAGGAAGGGCACTTTCACTTATTGGTGTGGAGACTGAATTCAGGAAAGAGTGGGGAAGATAGTCTTCACTCTCCAGTCACATAATTGCCCGCTGTTTTTGCAAGTAAAATGAATTCTGCAGTATATCTTTCTCTGATATTGGAGTCAAGGAATCGGGTTTCAGAAACAATTGGAGCTTTCTCAGAATGATCAAATGCAATGAAAAGATTTGATGACCTGAAAATTGAATGCCCATCTATCCTATTTTCTGGATTGGGGTCCACTGGAAAGGTTTCGCATTTTACATAATACACCCCTTCGTCTGCCTGAATTATCAGTGTAGAGCGCCTATCCCTCTTAAGATTATTGCAGGAACTGGATGCGGAGTAGATTGAAAATACAAATGAATTGGTTTCTGCTGCACAAATCTGATAAGGAGATAGCATTGCGACATGAGGAAATCCCTCCCTGTCCATGGTTAGAATAAAAATTACTGAATTTTCTCTGTTCCTGTTATCCTTGCTTAATAGCGAATAAATTGAGTTGGGTAAACTCTTTCCAAGGTTTTCTGACATGAATGATGATCGGGAAGAGGCTTATGCCTTTTGCCTCAGTTTTCCCAATCTCTCACCAATCTTGTAATGGTCCCCCTTAACAATATCCTCTGCATCCTTTCTGAACTCATCAGGCCAGTAGCCAAGCTCATAACCGTACCATGGATCGGTGAGGTGAAGCTCTGGCATTTTCAGTTCCTTCCAGATTTTCAATGCGTTCTCCATGTATTCCTTCCTTGGCAGGGAGGTTGGAGGGTATGGGTATTTTATTGTGGCATCAATCAACATACCTGAACTCCCCACACCTCCAGGGAATTCCTTCTCCTCATGTGATGCTCCGGGACTGTATGCAGAGGGATCGAGGCCGGGCATCTTTCCGTTTATGATCCTAATGTCCCTTGCAGGCTGAACTCTCCAGCTCATTGCCCATATAACAGAATCCATTGAACGTATGTCTATATCCTCATCCACCACTATGAAAAATTTCCCCCAGCGGAGGTCGTAGGCGGCTGCAAAGTTGAGTACCTGCCATGGATGGGATTTGTTCACCTTCTTAATCTTAATAACACACCATTGTGCCTGGCTCATCTCATGCCACGCTACATCCAGCACTCCCGGTACCTTTGCATCATGCTTCAGGAAATTCAGATATACATTTTCGGATGATACCTGACGCACCTTGCTGCTCTCACTTGGTGGAAACTGGCTCATTATGTGTACGAAGATCGGGTCCTTTCTCATTGTGAGGGCAGTTACATCTATGACTGGCCTAAGCCACACGTCAGTAGCCATATAGCCTGTATATTCTCCAAATGCGTTGCCAGGTTCCATGTATTCAGTGGATATGAGCCCTTCTACAACTATATCGGCATTTGCAGGGACCTCCATGTCAACGGTCTTACATTTTACCATTTCAACGCTTTCTCCAGAAAAACCCCCAGCAATATCAAACTCATCGACACCATAGGGAAGTTTTGCGGCGCCCACAAAGAAATACGAAGGGGGACCGCCTACGACAATTGCAGCCGGCATTGGTTTACCCAGTTTTTTCCATTTGTTCCAGTGAATGATTCCCTGATTTCCCCGATTTATCTCCCACATCATTTTTCTTTTTCCAAAAAGGTGAGCTGAGTAGTTGCCAACATTCCTTATTCCAGTATCCGGGTCTCTTGTTATAATCTGGGTGGACGTTCTTATCTGCCCGCTGAATCCCGGCAGTTCGGCGGGAATGGGCAGAAGGTCAAGACCACCCCCTGGTTTATCAAGGTCATCTCCCTTAATAACAACAGACTGTACCTCACCTCTATCAACAATGGTTGTTTTCACAGGATGTAGCTGAGCCCTTTCCCATTTCTCTGTGATGGATTCCCGTGATGCGTCGGCCTTGACCCCAAGCGCATACATCCTGAGTGATGAGGCATAAATTCCGGTTGCTACGGGGATTTCAAATTTCTTCCCCTTTGCATCGGTCACACTATTGAAGAGGAATCCCTTTCTTTCATTCTCGGGCATTCCACGATACTGTAGGCGGGATAATGCAGTGAGTTCAGTCTCTTTTTTTACTGGCCTGTCTATCTCATAAAGCATTTCGTTTTCCTTAAGAATGTTTAAATAATCCCTAAGATCCCTGTAATAATCATTCATTCGTTAATAAGAAGAAGAACATATTTAGTTTTTTTGAATCAATTCTATGCCTTTTAGTTAATATTGGGATACAAAGGACATTGCAGCTATATAGAACTTATTCCTCAAACCAGAACGTAAAGTGAATAAATTCAGTTCAGGATGTTGATGTCGTTATGTTAGGATTGCAATCAAGTATCTGATGTTTCATTATTTAACATTTTTTTATAAATAAGGTATTAACCGGAGACCTAAGCCCTTTCATGAGTTCCCTTTATTTATGAATTCTTCTCCTAGAGATGAACTATGGAAATTTTTATGGTCTCTGTGTTCTGTCTAAATGATGAGTTCTGAATTCTCTCCGGAGGTTTATAAGGAGCTTTTAAGAAGATATCCGACAGGCGTGACTGTTGTTTCCGCATTCAAAGATGGTAAGGAATTCGGCGCCACAATGAATTCCTTTACCACTGTATCAATGAATCCCCCTCTTATCGCAGTGTTTATAATGGAAGGCAGCAAAACTCTCAATGCAATAGAATCAACTGGAAAGTTTGTGGTCTCTCTGCTGAGCGGTGATCAGGAGAATGCAGCGAGGGGATTCGCAGAAGATGCCAAGGAAGAGAAATTCCGATCATTTCCGCATCTGGTCACTGAGGAGGGGGTCCCCTATCTACAGGAATCTATTGGCAGGCTGGAATGTTCACTTTACACCTCATCTAAAATCGCAGATCACAGAATGATAGTTGGAGAGGTCAAGCATTGTTATGTCCACAACCAGAATAGCTCGATGATCTACTATAGAAGGGTATTTGGGTCTACCCAGTGAGGTGTTGCAATGACTACCCTGAAATTTAAAATTCCTTCCACCGAAGAAAATATCTCTATGAGCAATTACACACTCATAATTGCGGGTTTCACTGGTAGCAACACGGAGAAAGTGAAAGAACACCTGATTGAACTCCAGAAACAGGGAATAGAGGTCCCAGATGAGGTCCCCACATTTTACAGAATCCCACCTGAAAATGCAACACAATCCGAAGAGATAGCTGTAATTGGGGATGAAACATCAGGAGAAATTGAACCTGTCCTGCTGGTGAAAGGGGGAAATTACTTTATTTCCCTTGGAAGCGACCACACAGACAGGAAAATTGAGATGAAAAGCATAGCAAAGAGCAAAGCTTCTTGCAAAAAGCCCATAGCCAAGGCAGCTGTTCCCCTCGAAGATCTTGCGCTAGCCTGGGATCAGCTAACATTGAGCTCTGAAGTCCATGAATCTGGAAAATGGATTAAATATCAGGACGGTAAGTGTCTTGATCTGACGCACCCCCTTAAACTGGTTGGAAAATTGCAGAAAGAGATGGGCAGAGTTCCTGAAAATGCAGTAATATTCCTTGGAACCATCCCCATAATCGGTGGAAAATTCCACTTCTCGGAGGGCTTTAGAGGTGACCTGACTAATCCTGAAACCGGTTTTAGATTGAGTGTTGATTACATTGTAAGGAGGGAAAGGAAATGAGAGATTCCAAAGCGTATTCAAGATCCCTAGGGTCAAGGGAAGTATATATCAACGGAGAACGTGTTGAAAACGTCAAAGAATGTGACCACTTTAAAGGAATAATCCAGACTATTGGAAAGTTGTATGACTTCAGTCACAGACCAGAAAACGGTATGCAGTTCCACACCGAATGGGGAACTGTTGGCAATTCTGCCTTTATGATCCCAAGGAACCTAGATGAACTGCTTCTTAGACATGAAGCAATCCGGAAATGGTCGGAGCTGAGCGCAGGTTTTGTTGGAAGGAGCCCGGATCATGTGGGAGGATTCTTTGCCGGTTTTGCCTCCAATCCTCAGATTTTTGATTCTGATGAAAGAAAATTTGGGACAAATGTTCTCAGTCATTATCGAAAATTGGTTGACGAGGACCTTTTCTACTCATATTCCATAATTCCACCCCAGGTTGACAGGTCCAAGAAGGCCCACGACCTTGATTCAAAGCACATTCAGGTCTCCCTTCTGGAAGAGAAAGCTGATGGAATCATAGTCAGGGGTTCACAGATGCTTGGAACTGGGGCTGCTGTTGCAGATGCCCTGTTTGTAAGCTGTATACCACCCTTATCAGAAGGAGATGAGGACTACGCCCTTTCATTCGTTGTTCCAATCGGATCTAAGGGCCTGAAACTGTACTGCAGGTACCCCTATGCGGAGGGTAAGCCTGGTGTCTTTGATTACCCCATGTCCACAAGGTTCGATGAGAGCGATGCTCTTGTTGTGTTTGATGATGTTTTCATTCCTTGGAAAGATGTATTCGTATACCGGAACGTGAAGCTCCTTCAGTCTCAGTTCTTTGAAACCCCTGCCCATATCTATGGCAATAATCAGGCACAGATAAGGCTGGGAGTGAAGCTGAGGTTCATAGCCGGACTGGCGGCCAAGGTTGCGAAACTCAACGGTACAGATAGGATTCCTGGGGTTCTGGAAAGACTTGGGGAACTGGCTTCCCTGGCATCTATGGTTGATGGTATGACAGTGGCGTCTGAGCATACAGGTGCAATAAATGCCCAGGGCGCCTTTGTCCCGAATCCCAGATTTCTATATGGCCCTATGGGTCTTCAGAATGAAGTTTATCCCAGGGCTCTGGGTATATTGAGAGAACTTTCCGGAGCAGGAGTACTACAGGTTCCTTCAACCTATCATGAACTATTGAATCCTGAAACAATGAAGGATCTGTCCAGATATGTAAGATCCACTGGAGCTGGAACACTTGAGAGAGTGAAACTCTTCAAATTAGTCTGGGACGTCATAGGCACTGAATTTGCTGGGAGGCATCTTCAGTATGAGATGTTTTATGCAGGGGCCCCATACGTTTCAAGAATGTACGCATACAGGAATTTTGGATATCAATCAGCAATGGAGATGGTTGATCGATTCATGGAAGAGTATGATCTCGATGGAACGAAATAGAAAACATTTCAGAGATACAGAGGAAAGGTGATTTAATCGTGAAAAAAGAAATGGAGTTTTTTAATACAGACACCGTGCATACGACAAGATGCGCAGGCCCGGTTGAAGGCTTGAATGAGAAGATACTTTCTAAGGATGATGAAACTGGCGCGGTAACAAGACTGCTGATCTTTGAGCCTGGAACAGACACATCGGAGATGGGAATTCAAAAACATGACTTCTGGGAGGAGGTCTATATACTTGATGGAGAATTTTTTGACCTGACGCTAAAAAGGACCTTTACGGCCGGGATGTATGCATGCAGACCACCAAAAATGCCCCATGGGCCATGGAAAACGGAGAAGGGCTGCAGGACCTTTGAGGTAAGATATTTTGTTAAACCAAAATAGATTTTAACTTTACAAATCAAAACAATAGACTTATTTATTTAGCTTATGATATATTGATCAATATGTATATACCTGAAATTATACCAGAGAGCGATAGAGAAGCTACATATGGGAAGTATAAGGATACGGCTGCTCCCACAACTCCCGATCTGGGCACTTACCCTGTCCTTCTCATTGTGGACATGACCAACGGTTTTGTTCTTGACAGATTCAGAACAGGTTTTTCCAGGACAGGCATTCCGTGCGCGGAAAACATACTTACCCTTCTCAGGCTGTTTCGCGAGAAGAACCTGAAGGTAATATTTACAAAGGACATGACAGGAGATGACATTCAATACAGTATTCACCGTGGAGCATGGAACAATAAGAGCAAGCCAATATCTGAAAATGATAGGCCGGATCATAACAGGATATACTCCATTTTAAGCCCGTCTAACGGAGAAATGGTCATAGAGAAATCTAAACCCAGTGCATTCTTTGGCACAACTCTTGTATCTATTCTCAATTACCTTAAGGCCACCAGTATAATTGTAACAGGAATAGTAACCTCTGGATGCATAAGAGCCACTGTGATAGACGGCTTTTCATACAACCACAGAGTGTTCATACCGGTTGAATGTGTGGCAGACAGGTCTCAGATATCCCACGAAGTGACCTTATTCGATCTTGACCTGAAGTATGCCTTCGTGCTGCCATCCAAGCAGATAGTTTCCTCGATCAATATGTAATTATTAGATTGACATAGGTTAATCAGAACAGTTCTTAATGTATATATTAGACACCTGAATATCCAATGTGGGTAAACTTTTTAACTCCTTGATGCCTATTCGAATATGCAAAATAATCAGGAAATGAAACAGAAGCTTGCAATGGCAAACAGGATACTTGTGAACGAGAGTCTGACAGAACTTGGAAGAGGGCATGTTGTATATAAGGAAGCTGAAAACAGGATAATGATCCCGGGCCATCTCCACGATTTCCAGCGATCAATAGCGGATTGTACTGCATCAGATATAGTAACAATAGACTATGAAGGGAAGGTTCTGGAGGGAAGTTATCCAGAGTCCATGCATGAATTTTACTTCTATTCCTCCATGTTCAAGAGAAGACCTGAACTTAAGGCTGCCCTCCACATGCATTCCACCTACACGAACCTCATCACAATGGGCGGAAAGAAACTGGTTTACAGTTCCAGGGATTCATTTCTTTTCATAGACGGCATGAAGGTTTATGACGGCCTTCCTCTCTTTGTGAACACACCTGAAATGGGAGAAGAAATGGCCGATCTTCTTGGAAAAAATGATGTCCTTGTGCACAGGGGTCATGGAGTGTTCATGGTCGGACGAAGCATAGAAGAGGTAGTAACCAGGGCCGCAGCACTGGAAAGGGCTGCGAGGAAGAGCTACCACCTGTATCTACTTGGAAGTTCAATAGAATACCAGGAGGAGAGGATCAGGAAATTCCAATCCGAAGAGATAGACAGGGAACTTGAGGAGGCAGATTGGGGATATTTCATAACCAGGGTAGAAAAGAGAGGAATGATACTCTAAGGAGTGATAGAGCTGTTCAGTGAAAAAAACCATTGGGAAAGGTCAAAAAGTGCCCTTCTTATAATAGATATGCAGGTCGATTTCGTCTCAGACATCGGTTACCTTGCCAGAATGGGTGTGAACCTTGACCCGGTACAGGCAAGCATAGGAAAGATTGCCAGGATAGCAAAATGTGCCCGCAAAACAGGAATCCCGGTAATATATACGAAAACTGTTCACGAGAAGTTTACTGATTCCGTTGTCTGGAAATCCAGATATCAAGGAAGACCCACCAGACCTGGCATTTGTGCCGCCGGCACAGAAGGCACTGAAATAATACCCGAACTTGCCCCGCATGAAGGAGAACCTGTTGTGGTGAAGCACAGATACGACGCAATGATCGGTACGCACTCCTCA
>JAJZKL010000315.1 GCA_021804185.1 Thermoplasmata archaeon
GCACTAGCGCCCTTCCAAGTGCAAACGGGGGAACTGCTATATAAGGCCAGTACCAAGGTGAATAAGATAAAATCCCTACAATGACTTATCCTGGTACTCCCTGACAGTGATTGTAAAAGAGTATTTCGAGAATGTTTCAGTTCCCATATCTTCATCAACATTATGTGACATTACAGGTTTCATACCATTGATACGTATCTTCCTGTCGCTGAGCGAAAAACGAAGGGTCATTTCGCAGCTACCATTTCTCTTTATGAGATCGAACGTTCCGGATTTTTTTCTTGACAGCTTAGTATAGCCACTCCTCATTACATCGTACTTTCTGCGCATCTCAGAAAGCTTCCTGAATTCATCGATCAGAGGAGAATCTAAACTGTCCCAGGGCATTGTCCGCCTGCAATCAGGATCCTTGCCACCCTCCAGTCCAGTTTCATCACCGTAGTAAATAGTTGGCATTCCATCAAACATGAATAAAATCGCGTAAGAAAGAAGTGCAGCATCCCTGTTACCCAAAATGGTGCGTATTCTCTCAGTGTCATGATTCCCGACTATATTCATCATATTCTTTAGCACCCGGTCAGGAGATTGCATTCGCATCTGTGCAAGGGATGAATTAAATTTTCTGCATCCTATCCTACCTTTGAGAAGATCGATAATCAGCTGCCTCAACTGGAAGTTTATGGCACCATCGTAAAGGCCATCGGTTGTAAAAAGAGCCGGGCTGCACCATATTTCTGCGATGTGTCCAATATTGGGATGTTTGAGCCTGAATTTGCCCAGGATGAATTTCATTGCGTTCAGGTCAATTGAATCTGCAACGTCATACCTCATGAAGGAAAGCGGCATAATTTCAGAATAATATTCCATTACCCTCATCATGAGGTCCCTGACCTCCTCATTCCTATGGTTCAGCTTGGGCATTCCGGGGAACGCCTTAAAGCACTGATATGCCAGCCTGGGGCTGTTCGGAGCATCCTTACCGTTCTTTCCTGAACAGTTGAGGCTTCCAGCGTCCAGGAAATTGTACCATTTTCTGGCAACTGGGTCTGCCCCTTTCGCTGCCTCAACAAATTGCGGGAATCTTGTGGAAGTGTGGTTGAAAACCATATCTATTATGAAGTGAATACCATTCGCTCTGAGAGCGTTCCCGAGAATGATGAGATCGGTCTTTGTTCCCAGTTTTTGATCGACATCAAAATAGTCATCAACATCGTACCTGTGGTTGCTCCCGGAGGCAAAGAATGGATTCAAATACAGGTGTTCAACTCCCAGACTCTTAATATAGGGCAATTTTTCCATGATCCCCATAAGATTTCCACCAAAGAAGGATTTAGAATCAGGCATTGAATTCCACGGCCTAAACCCACTGCCGGATCCAGATCTGTAAAACCTGTCTGGAAATATCTGGTATATTACTTGAGATCGTGGAACTTCCACAATGTGGTGTTGAACGTGAAATGGTCCCGACGATTGCCGGTCAGTCTCAGCAACAAAACAGTATGAACTGCATCCAGCTGCAACAAACTCAAAGATATTATGTGTCTGCAGCCTCGCAACGTTCTCTGGGCTTATTCTTTTTTTGCCGTCTGTGACCAATGTCAGTGCGCCTATGGCAGGATCGGTAATACATCTGAGCACAACCATATTCCCCACTGAAACGGACAGGGAACCGTCCTCTGGATTATGATAGATGCCAGTCTGTTTCAGTGAAAGATCCATTGGCTTTCCTATGACTTCTCTATTGTGGTTAACCTTGCAGTACTGATTTATCTCAAAATAGTACCTGTATGTTCCGGGTAAAAGACTGACCGAGACAACCCAGTTACCTTCGATGAGTTCCATCTGGATGCTTCCGTCGCCAAAGCAGTTAAAGTTCCCGCTAAGGTAGCAGTTCCTATCCCCGGTTTCATACCTTAGAGAAAACGTTACCCTGTGGAGGTATCCCTGATCCTCGTCAGTAATCATGCTGCAGATCCGCTATGAAAGTATCTCCACGGAATATCCATCTATTTCGGGTCTAACGTTTGCCCTTGAGCCGTCGTATGTTACATTTACCTCTTTCCCTGACAGGAACAGGGTATGGCTTCCCTCTCCGAATAACATTATCTTCTTCCTGAAGACAATACACGAGTTTTCTCTGACATAAATGGGGAATTTTTCCTTGGTGCTAAAGTATCCCGGACCTTTGATTATCTTCCGGGACCAGAATTCCACCCAGTTTCCCTGAGGGAGGTATACTTCTCTCTCTTCCCGTGCCTGGTAGATCTGAGGGGCGTAAAGTAATCCCGACCCTAGCATATATTCATCTTCTACATAGTACGCGTCTCCATCGTACGGAAATTCATATGGAAGGGGGACAACCGCTGGCACGCCTAACTTGTGGGAATTGTAAAGCATAGAATAGATATGGTCCATGAAATCATACCTTATTCGAACTGAGTGGACAATATCGTCCCTGAATTTCGATGGCATGAGGAACACCTCCTGATCGTTCCCATTTATGGTCTTATGATTACGATACAGAGGGAAAAATAACGCCATCCTGTAATAGGCGGCAAGCATTTCCGGATCGCTGTCTGAAAAGAGATCGGAA
>JAJZKL010000316.1 GCA_021804185.1 Thermoplasmata archaeon
TTGATCTGAAAAAGCCGCGCCTATAATTGCGGAGGATGGTATCACGTATTTGTTGGAACCTCCGAATAGAAGGCGTGACATGTGAGGTATAATCAGGCCTACAAAACCTATGAGCCCGCTTATGGAAACTGCCATTGATACGCTTATGGCAGTGCTCATCAGGAACAGTGCCTTTGTACGGTTTACGTTTATGCCAACACTCTGTGCGTACTCATCACCGAGCTGCAGCGCATTTAACTCCCTGTAAAAATACCATGACAATAAAATGCATATGGTTATGGATGGGGCTATGAAGGCAAGTTCTGTGTAGCTTATGATCCCGATTGAACCAAGGAGCCATAGATATGCCTGCTGCTCAAGCCTGATGTTTGAAAAAAGTATGAAGGCAACAATTGAGGAGACAAAAAAGCTCAACGCTATGCCCATGAGCAGGAGAAAGAGGCCGGATATCCTCCCTGAACGCATGGAGAATAGAAGCACAACGGACACTACTGCCATTGAGAAAATGAATGCGAATATGGATTCTGTGTATACCCCAAAAATGGTTATGCTGAAGAATAAGACAAGAACTACCCCTAGAGTTGCTCCACTGGATATTCCAACAATGTATGGCTCTGTAATCGGGTTCCTGAATATGCTCTGTATAACTGCTCCTCCAACTGCAAGTGAAGCCCCTACGAATATTGCAGCTATGATGTCTGGCTCACGGAGAAGCGTGATGATCTCATAGTCAGTTGGTTTTATGCCCATATGGACAATGTTGTGAATTATGGGTATCTGTGACACCAGCGTTTTGATGATCACAAAGAATGGGATATACACGCTTCCGATGAACAGCGATGACACTGCGGAAACTATCAGTATCACTAAAAGAATTGAGAATTTTGCAAGGAGAAGGCTTTTCTTCCCCATGTTTCCCCGGAAGTTCTGTATGTCAAACCTGAATGATCTCATGCTGGAGGCTCATAGTTAAAGTTTGGAGGGTATTTCAAGCTTAGTGGAAACTGCGGTATGCTTTGGATCTGGTTTAGTATTGTTGTGTTTCCTCCAGCCCTCCATTCCAGGAGCCATTCCATCCCGTAAATGATCCTGAAATCCGGTGAGGAGGAAAAATATGTGTCATTGAAAAACTGTATGTAGTTACCGTTTTTCGCTGCCGGAGTCTCGTTGAATGGTGCCTGTTGCATGCATGCAGGACATGCAAACTGATCAATCAGTATTGCAGATGGCGTATCATTTGCTATTATCTCCGGAGATATTGTATAATAACCTGAACCGGTTGCTATGTTTGTAAGGTTAGCCATCTCCATCAGGCAGTTTATGAATGTGTTTTGCCCTGCCGTATATATGGCACCATTGTATTCGCACTCAAGATAGAACGTTGATTCAGCTTTGAACTCTGCCCTTATGGCCTTCATGTCGGATATTGCCTGATTCATCCAGTTTACTATTTTTGTTGCGTTTGAGCTTGTTCCTGTAAGTGTTCCAAGCATTAGGGTTTCATTCTCTATCTGTGATATGCTGTTTGGATCATCTAGAATGAATGGTATGTGAAGCGTGTTGTTTATGTAAGCCCCATAGGAAGGTGTTGTGGCGCCATAGCCAAGAACTGCCTGTGGAGTGAGATTTACAAGTTTTTCATAATTCACCGCGAAATCATCACAGATAACCGGGCTTGTTCCATTTGGCGGATAACATACGTATGAACCTGTGGCCACAACGTCCTTGTATGCTCCAAGGGCGTAGAGAACAGATGTAGCAGATGGATCAAGAGAGACAATTCTTGTAAGTGTTGATCCGAAGGAAAATTTATTTCCCATGGTGTTTGTAACGGTTATGCTTCCTCCTTTGCTATTATTCATGCTTATGTGATATTCATAACTAACACCAACTGCAGCAATAATTATTACAATCAGAAACGCTATTAAAACCCTTTTTTTACCGCTTTCCATGCCTCCACCTGAACTTTACTTTAATAAAGTGAAGTAATTTTTACTATAAAAATATGATGCAGTGTTTCTATGATGTGAAAGATACCCATTAAATATCCCCGAAGCATAAAATTTCAATGGAGATGGTAAAGACAGATGGGCTTACTAAAAAATTTGGGGATTTCACCGCTGTAGATGGATTAACGTTCCATGTAAATAAGGGTGAGATCTTTGGATTTCTTGGGCCAAATGGTGCTGGAAAGACAACCACCATCAGGATGCTTTCCTGCCTCATATCCAGGACAAGTGGAACTGCAAGGATAGGAGATTTTGATATATCCGACGCTGCCGATGCCATGAAGATAAGGAGAATGATTGGAATTGTCCATGACAACGTTGGTCTGTATGAATCATTGAGTGCAGTTGAAAATCTGGAGTTTTATGGCAAAATGTATGGATGCCAGGAAATAGTGTTGAAAAAAAATATAGAGAAATACCTGAAAACTCTTGATCTCTGGGATAAGAAGGACAAACCAGTTGGGTCCTTCTCAAAGGGAATGAAACAGAAGGTTGCAATTGCACGGTCCTTGGTACATGATCCTGAACTCCTCTTCATGGATG
>JAJZKL010000317.1 GCA_021804185.1 Thermoplasmata archaeon
GAACCATGGGTGAATACGGGACCCCGAACATAGACATACCTGAAGGTTTCTTTGACATAGAATACAATGGAAGGAAGGATTACCTGCCATTCCCAAAGCAGGCAGGTTCCTGGTACCACTGGACCAAGGTCCACGATTCAAACAACCTCATGTTTGCAAACAGGCTATGGAAACTCAGGATAACTGATGTCATGCAGGGAGTCGTGTATGGCACAAGAACAAAGGAAATAGACCAGACTGGGTTATTTTCAAGATTTGATATCGATGAGGTCTGGGGAACAGCGCTCAACCGGTTCTGTGCACAAGCAACTGTAGGCCTTCCAATCACGCCGTACGGAAAGGGCGGGCAGACCCGAGGTTTCCTCTCCCTGGAGGACAGCATAACCTGTCTCGACATTGCACTCAACAATCCACCTAAGGAAGGAGAATACAGGGTCTTCAACCAGTTTGACGAACATTATTCCGTGAGAGACCTTGCAAACATGGTGCAGCAGGTATATTCCGAATCATACAGTAAGGTCCCGGAAATCAGGAGTGTGCCCAATCCAAGGCTTGAAGCTGAGGAACACTACTACAATCCCGCTCATGAAAAACTTGCGAAACTTGGTTATAAACGTTCCAAGGAACTCAGGGACGAAGTGAAGGTAATCCTCAAGGACCTGAGGACTTACAGGAAAAGGATCCAGAAACTCCAGGCAGTCATTAACCCCAGGACCATCTGGAAAGACAGCCCTACGAAGTGATCTTGGACCTGGCCTTTTCAAGGGTAGCCCTGAGCACATCCAAATAACTCTCGGCTTTACCCACGCTAATCCAGTCTTTCCTTTCCAGGAAGTCTGCATTGGTGGAGATTCCTTTCCTGATCACCTTGTCAATGGCAGGGGTAAGTTCCACGTTCCTTCCGGATTGATCTATCTCTTCGAAAATTTGTGGTGTCAGGCGGTAAAGTGCGCAGAGTGCAAAATTAGATGGAGGGTTCCTCGGTTTCTCGATGACTCCCCTTATTACAGTCTTTCCATTTACTGTTGAAATTTCCGGGCAACCGTAATTCTCAGGATTAGGCACCGGGATTAGTGCAAGATATATACTAGATTCCTTCACAGAGACCATGTCCTTCAGGACGGACTCTTTGAGGACAAGGCCGTCTCCAGCATTTAGGATAAAATCATCGGCTCCCATGAAATCCCTTGCCATCAGGACGGCATGCCCATAACCGCGCTTCTCTTCCTGGAAGAGCAGGGTAACCTCAGGGAAATTTGCCTCTAAATAATCCCTTGTGCATTTGTCACCTGGATCCATGACAACAGCGACGTCTTTTATCCCATTCCTGGAAAATTCTGTGAGGATAACATCAAGGATGGGCCTCAATACGATGCGGCCATCCCTGACATCATACACGGGAAGCATTTCTTTCCTCAATTTCCCATCCAGCCCGGATCTGGTGCCAAGTCCCGCCGCAGTGATCAAGCCCTTCATTGGGTAGAAATTATCAGGGCTATTATCTTATTTTCCTTCTGAAACGGCATCATTCGAAACGAATATATGTTCTATATACGATAACCTAGAAATGGCTTCATCTCCGGCTAAGTTTTTCACCCTCGACAGCTTTGAACTTGAGGGAAAGAGAGTATATCTTAGGGTAGACATCAACTCGCCTATCAACCCTATTTCGGGGGAGGTGATGGGGCTCACCAGGTTCATGTCCCACCTGGACACAATAAGGGAACTTCATAATTCAAAATTAGTCATTGTGGGCCACCAAAGCAGGCCTGGTAAAGACGACTTCACTTCACTAAAGACTCACGCAGAACAGTTGGAGAAGATCACGGGAAGGCCCATAGAGTTCATTGATTCCCTGTTCGGGTCTGATGCCAGGAACAGGATCAGGCATATGGAAAACGGGGAGATCATCATGCTCGAAAACACCAGGTTCTACACTGAGGAAACAGATATTGATCCCATGGACGCAGATCTCGCGGAATCCACACATTTCGTCAAGAACCTCAGTGAGCTGTTCGATTACTATGTCATAGATGCATTCCCAACCATCCACCGTGCCCAGACATCTTTAGTTGGATTCAGAAGGATAAGGCCCAATATAGCTGGAAGGCTGATAGAAAAGGAAGTCTCCATGATAGACAGGTTCACTTTTGGCAATGACCACCCCAAGCTTGCAATCCTTGCCGGCGCAAAGATAGATGACAGCATTAACGTTTCAAGCAGTTTCCTCAAGAATGGCACAGTGGACAGCATAATTGCCGGCGGTGTAGTTGCAAATGCCTTCCTGTGGGCAAAAGGCATGGATATCGGGAAGAAGAACAGGGAATTTATCATGAAGAACAACAAGAATCATTCGGAGATCATTGAACAATGCAGGAAAATACTGGAAAAGTATCCTGGCAAGCTGATGCTCCCGGATGATTTTGTACTCAACCCCGCAGGAAAGAACCTTTCTGTGAAGGACAAAGTTCCGGATGACCAGATTCTCGCTGATATTGGACTCAACAGCATTTCACGTTTTGTGGAGGAAATCAGGAAATCCA
>JAJZKL010000318.1 GCA_021804185.1 Thermoplasmata archaeon
AGATGAAAAGACATTCCTGGCGTTTATAATGGCCATAGGTTTCATTTCAGATACTGCAAGCATGCCGTTTACCATAAGTAATCTGGTAAATATAATCATGTCAAGCTATTTCCGCATTGATTTCCTGAGATATATGGAGAGAATGATCATTCCTGACCTTATTTCCGTTGCTGCAAGCCTTTGTGTTTTGCTTCTTGTTTACCGCCGGAATATTCCTAAAGCCCTGACAGCAAACTTTGCCTCTATGGAAACAGACGTGATAAAAGATCGTGCCATTGTTCGTTCAGCCATTCCTACATTGATTGCTCTCGTGGTTGTCTATTCAATCACAGGACTGATGGACATTCCAGTTGCATTTATTGCAGTACCTGCAGTGGCTTTGCTGTTAATCGTCGTCAGTTTCAGGAAAACGATCAATACGAGAAAAATTATCAGAGAAGCTCCGTGGCAGATCGTATTATTTTCCCTCGGGATGTATATAATCATTGTAGGGATGGGAAACGCCGGCCTTATTCTCATCATTTCGAATCTTCTCCAGGCGATCCAGGGATTCCCTGAACCCTTTTCTTTGTTGTTTTCCGGTTACCTATTTGCTTTCCTTGCATCAATAATGAACAATCTTCCCGCAGTTATGCTGGGCAACCTTTCAATACAGGCAGGACCAAATCTGCATATTCTGGCGTATGCCAATGCAATAGCAAATGACATAGGCCCAAAATTCACGCCAATTGGTTCGCTCGCCACTCTGTTATGGATATATACACTTGACAGGAAGAAGGGACTCAAAATTTCCTACGGTTACTACATGAAAGTGGGGTTTGTCCTTGCATTTCCTGTTCTGACACTTTCCCTTCTGGGGCTCTGGATAGCTTATCTTATATGATCTAAATAGCTCGAGAAAATGCATTGTGGCATTTTTATAAACCTTGTCAAGATAATCTGTCGTGAAAGTTGCCATTCTGGTTAGACATGGCGAGAGCGAAGCGAACACGAGGAACATAATCTCTGAGGATCTTTATGGTTACCCTCTGACTAAAAATGGCAGGGATCAGGTTAAACACACGGCAATGCAACTGCAGGGCATCCCTGTCGATAACCTCATTACCAGTCCGATCCAGAGGACCATGGAGACCGCTGAAATAATTTCACGAATCGTCAATATTGAACCAAAAGTAGATGAAAGAATCAGGGAATCCGGTCTCGGAAATTTCAATAACAAGAAAGTTGAGAGCTTGCCGAAAGCGATGAGAATGGACCTTGGGATGGAATCATGGGAATCGCACCAGAACCGATTCAAGGAAGTCTTTTCAGAAGTTAATGGAATCTGGATAATAGTCAGCCATGCCCTGCCAATTAGAGCTGCTATATGCAGTTTCCTGGACATTGATGAAACTGAAAGCTTTGGTGTGGAAATAAGGAATGCATCTATGTCTATTGTTGATCTTGAAAATTCCAGTGTCCTAAGTATCGGTTCACTGTTGCTCAGCAAAAGGATCTTGTCCACAATAAGTTCCAGGAGTTGACGCTTTTGCTGTCTTCCTCTCAGCGCTTCCCGAAATCCAGAGTATATCTGCAATGCCGGCAATGATACACATGAGGAAAACGAATGTCTCAGGAAAAACAGATACAAAATTTATTGATTTCGGGTGCGATAAAGAAGAGGTCTCATGAAAGTATATGACAGCATGGCCAAAGAGATTATTCCCTTGAACCTGCCAAAAGACGAAGTGATAAAAGTATTTGTTTGCGGCCCTACTGTTCAGGACAATTTTCATGTCGGTCATGCCAGGACGTACATATTCTTTGATTCACTGGTCAAGTACCTGAGAGTCAGGGGATATAGTGTTTTTTACCTGCAGAACATCACCGATATAGATGACAAGATAATCAACCGTGCAAAGGAAGAGGGCGTTGATTATAGTGAGGTATCTGAAAAATTTACTTCTGAATATATGCAACTGATGGATCTCCTGCATGTTGATAGCGTAAATTTTTATGCCAGAGCCACTCTTCACATTCCTGAGATAATTGCCCAGATTTCTGATCTTGTTCAGAAAGGTTATGCCTATGAAACTTCAGATGGAGTCTATTTCAGAGTTTCAAGATTCAATGATTTTGGAAAACTCTCAGGGCAGAATATGGATGCACTTAAATCTGGTTCCAGAGTGGAATTGAATGAACAGAAAAGTGATCCACGTGATTTTGTGATATGGAAAAAATACAAAACGGGAGAACCGTACTGGGAATCCCCATGGGGAAAAGGTAGGCCAGGCTGGCACATTGAGGACACAGCCATAACGGAGAAATATTTTGGACCAACCTACCACATTCATGGATCAGGAACGGACTTGATTTTTCCTCACCACGAGGCAGAAATAGCTATTGAAAGATCCATAAGCGGAAGCCCGAAACTTGCTGAATACTGGATACACAGTGCTATGATCAACATTAATGACGAGAAGATGTCGAAGTCACTCAAGAACTACGTTAAAATTAGAGATGTCCTTGTGGATTATTTACCATGTCAATAACTATT
>JAJZKL010000319.1 GCA_021804185.1 Thermoplasmata archaeon
ATGATCAATCAACCATGACATTCATACAATGGAAGTATTATTAATTAATAATAATTATCAATAAGATTAAATACCTATAAAGTATCTTAAATTATGAACGGCAACGATAAGGATTACACTGGAAAAAAAGAAACCATAAAAACGCAGCATGGTATTCCTGTTGGAGACAACCAGAACTCTCGTACTGCGGGAAAAGAGGGGCCCACACTTCTGGAAGACATATACCTTGTAGAGAAACTTGCTCATTTTGACAGGGAGAGGATTCCTGAAAGGGTAGTCCATGCCAAGGGGGCCGGGGCGTTCGGATATTTTGAGTCGACAGCCAATTCATCCAAATACACAAAGGCAAAATTTCTTGGAAGTAAAGGGAAGAGGACGCCAGTCTTCGTGAGATTCTCAACAGTTGCTGGAGAAAAGGGTTCTGCCGATACAGTGCGTGATCCAAGGGGATTTGCAATAAAATTTTACACTGAAGACGGGAACTATGATCTCGTGATGAATAATACGCCTGTGTTTTTCATAAGGGATGGAATCAAGTTTCCTGATTTTATTCACTCTCAGAAAAGGGATCCCAGGACCAATCTGAAGGACCCAAATAGGGCCTGGGATTTCTTTGCCAATTCACCTGAAAGCATGCACCAGGTAACAATCCTGTATTCAGACAGGGGAATCCCGGAAAGTTACAGGAATATGAACGGTTACAGCGGCCACACATTCAAATGGGTAAATGATCAGGGAATATCTGTATGGGTGAGATACCACTTCAAGACCGACAGTGGTATAAGGAATATGGAGGTTGATAGAGCGCACAGACTTGCCGGGGAAGACCCGGATTATCACACAAGGGAACTTTTTGAATCCATTGAAAAAAAGGATTTCCCATCATGGACAGTTTTTGTCCAGATCATGCCATACGATGATGCCTGGAATTACCGTTTCAATCCATTTGACATAACCAAAGTCTGGCCTCACAGCGACTACCCTCTTCACCAGATAGGAAAGATGGTTCTGGACAGAAACCCTGAAAACTACTTTGCAGATGTGGAGCAGTCTGCGTTTTCTCCCGGCAATGTTGTTCCAGGAATAGAATTCTCACCGGACAGAATGCTGCAGGCAAGGCTTTTCGCATACGCGGACACCGACAGATACAGGCTGGGAGTAAACTATCACCTCTTACCTGTAAACAGTCCCATTAACTCGCCGGAAAAGAACTACTATCGTGACGGTTTCATGAGGACAGACCGGAATGGCGGGGGATCAGTGAACTACGAACCAAACAGTTTTAACGGACCTGAGGAAGACAGGCAGGAAAAAAAGTCTTCTTACGAAGTCAATGGCATGGCCGATTCTGTTCCAGTTGAACATCATGGGGAAGACAATGACTACGTACAGGCAGGAAACCTCTTCCGATTACTATCGGTGGAGGAGAAAAAGAGGCTGGTACTGAACATAGCCTCCGACTTGAAAAGAGTCAGGAGTGACATAGTGATGAAGCAGCTGGATCATTTCGTGAAAGCTGATCCTGATTACGGAAAGATGGTGGCAGATGAACTGGGAATCAAACTTCCATAGCTTTCCATTTCTTCCTCAAATCTGTAATTTTATCCCGGACAAATAATTAAATAGGTCCCGGCATTCCATCAGGCATGTCATTTATCTCTTCAAAAAAGAGACTCATAATCTCTGTTTTTGTACTGGCTGTTGCTTTTGTTCTTATCAGTGTTCCTTTCGGCCCTCTTCCACCCCTTGAAAAACTCCTGAATCCAGCCACAGGAATCTGGGCTCCAAACATATCTCAATATGCCACTGGAATTCATGAGATCAATATAACACAAAACGGTACCACATCCTCTGTTACAGTATTCAACGAACCAGATGGGTTCATAGGGATTGCTTCAAACACCACATGGGGGATGTATTATGAGCAGGGGTATCTCGAGGCCCAGTACCGTTTAGCCCAGATGGAGGTCATAAAAAGGGAAGCCCTTGGAACCCTTTCAGGTCTCATAGGTGCTTCAGAGCTGTCATCTGATGTGTTTTTCAGGCAGCTTGAGGATCTCCAGATAGCACAGCAGGAGGTTTCGAACCTTTCGAAAACCGGTCTTACTTATAAGGCAACATCTGAATTTGTTGATGGCATAAATGCATATATGGGAAACCTGAGCCAGGCAAACATGCCACTTCTCTTCAAGGTTCTGGATTTCACGCCTGGCAAATGGAATATTACGGATGTGTTCGCAATACAGCAACTTTTCCTATGGGAAAATAGTGCTGGCGGCACTGATCCTCTTTATTTTAATTATGCCCTTCAGCAGATGCCAGAAAAGGTTATTAAGGCACTCTATCCAGCATACCCTGCTGGCATCCAGAATCCAATTGTGCCATATTCACTGGATACATCCATCTATAACGTTACTGGAGACATATCTGGCCTTTCACTTTACACACCTTCATACAGATATGCCAACGTTTCGGTGAATTCATCAGTTTCCAGCTTTCTTTCAAGTTAAGATCGG
>JAJZKL010000007.1 GCA_021804185.1 Thermoplasmata archaeon
AATAAATTATGACCGGCCTTCTGTGTCAGATGACGGGTCAAGAATTGCATTTGCCTGGAAGAAAGGATCTGAATCCGGCATAGGGCTTGGTTCAACCATTTCATCTTCCGGATGGTCGCCTGAGCTCGTAAAACTTTCATCCAAGCCTCAGGAAGTTCTGATGTCCTCAACTGGAGGCGTTCTCTTCATAATGAAGGACTCAGATAATCCTCAGAGCACTAAGGAGAAAGAGGAAGGGAGCGACCAGTATTTCTTCCTGGAGGATGATTGTTACAGCTCGCTCTATCATTACATTCCAGGAAGAGGAATAAGCCGAATCACTGAGAATCTGCAGGTATGGGATTTCCATGAGCAGGCTGGAAGGATTGTCTTGTCAGCCTCAAGGGAAAAGGGAGAATCTGCCTGGTATAATTCCAGGCTCTTCACACTTAATATTGAAGGGAAAAATATGAAAGAGATTTACGACCCGAAGTGGAGGGAACTCTCATGTCCGAGAATATCTGATTCCGGAAACGTGGTTTTTCTGGAAAGCATATGCAGCGACAGAGGGCTTACTTCCGGGGATGTCATTCTGTATAATGAAAGAGATGGAACTGTGAAAAATCTCACAGAGGGGCATAAGAGATCATACACTTACCTTCTGTTCAGGGGTGAGGAAGTTCTTGCCCTCTGGAGAGAGGAAAACACCACAGGAATCAGTTCATTTAAAGGAAAATGGAATGATCTCTGGGAATATCAGGGTACTGCAGTACCAGGTTTTGCCCCATCCTTCATCGTTTCTGGAAAAAATTTCATCATGCCATTCACGGACCCTGAGTCACCTCCGGAGGTGTATTCATTTGGAAGTGATGGAAGAATGGCAGTGACGGACATCAACCATGAAATCAAAGGGATCAAAGCCCATAAGGTAGAGTTTCTGAAATGGAAGTCAGAAGATGGGATGGAGATATATGGGTATCTTATTTCAGACAGCCCGGAATCTCCACTGATTGTGAATGTCCACGGAGGCCCCACATCATTTTCATATCCTTCACTTGTTGACAGGAGCACAATTTATGTGGACGAGGGATTTTCAGTATTTCTTCCCAATTACCGCGGGAGCACAGGAAAAGGTAGGGAATATGCGGAGGCAAATATCGGCGATATGGGGGGCATGGATTTCCAGGATATCCTCTCAGGCATTGAATTTCTGAAGACCACAGGAAGAGTGAAGACAGAAAACATATTCATAAAAGGAGGATCATATGGAGGTTTCATGACAATGTGGGCAGTGACCCAGACTGACATTTTCAGGACTGGAGTTGCACTTTTCGGCATTTCAAACTGGTTAAGCTTCCACGGCACATCCATGGCTCCAGACTGGGACAGAACACACTATAATGAGGACCCATACAGGCGGAATCTTTACGAGAAATTTTCCCCACTGAATTTCATAGACAGGGTGAGTGTTCCCCTGTTAATAATGCAGGGTCTGGAGGATCCTGTTGTACCGAAATCCCAGGCCTTTGAGATGTACCAGGCCATGAAAGACAAGGGGAAAGATGTGCATCTTCTGCTCTTCCCAAGAGAGGGCCATGGATTTTCTGAAAAAAAGCACATGGAGGCAGAATTCAGGGAGACCCTGAAATGGTTCAGGAAGTTTCTCTGACCCTTAATTCATGGTCTCAAGAAACTTTCCCAGGGCCTCAAGAGAGTCCGCAAATTCCTTCTCATTCTGAGTAAGACACATCCTGAATCCCCTCTCTACGCCAAAGTATGACCCGGGAGAGAGGAGTACTCCTGTTTTCTCAAGCAGGGTTGAACAGAATGCTTCAGAATCCATATTAAATGAGTACTTTATGAAGCAGAAGCTAACATTTCCAGGATCTGCCTCCAGCTTGAGTTCGGAATGTTTTGAAAGGAATGAGCGAAGTAATGAAAGATCCCTACCAACAACATCTCTGGCCCTTTTCTGGAATTTTTCCCTGTTCTGAAGGCATTGCGTAGCAATCCACAATGGATATGATGGATTCTGCGCTCCAGTTATTGATCTGAGGGTATCGAGCTGCCTGATCAATGGTTCAGGTCCAACTATCCAACCAACCCTGAAGTTTGAGAATCCATAGAATTTTGTCATGCTTCCGTTTATTACAATGTTGCTCCCATCTACGAAGAGGCTTTCTGGACGGTTCTGGAGCATGAATTCAAGAAAAGCCTCATCTGCGTAGATCCATGGCGCATCTCCTCCTGATCTTAAAAGGCTGGAGATCTCCCCTTTTTTTATGTAGCTTCCAAGTGGATTGTTTGGATTTGACATGAACATTACGTTTCCGGGGCCTGAAGAGCGGAATTTTTCCCTTACAGAAGAATAGGGGTGCTTCGATACTTTCCCACCCAGAGATTCTGGAACTGTGAAGAGTGGAGGATATTCAGGATATCCCTCTATTATGCTGAAATTCCTGTCAAGAAAGTATTTACTCAGGAGGAAGATGGATTCAGAACCGCCCGTTGTAATCAGGACGTTCTTCTCAGGGAAGCCGTAAAGTTTACAGAGCTCTTCCCTGAATAGTTTCTCCATGCCTTTTCTGTCTCCCATATCTGGATGGTATGCAGTATCTATTCCGAAATCGCTGAATCTTACCTCAGGAAGCCCACTGAGGGACATGTTGTATTTAGATACCGGGGAATACCTGACCACCCACCTTATGAGCGGATCATATGAATAGTCTGTAGGTTTCATGCTATCCCCATCTGTGAAAGTGTTTCCTTTGTAGCCCTGATCACTGACTGCTCACTGTCAAGGGTGTTCTTCCAGCCTGTAGATAGCATCTTTGTGATGTCCAGCTGAGCAACCTTAACATCCCCCTTCCATCCACGCCCTTCTTCCCCTCCTGTATAACGGATCTCTGTTTCTGTTAATTTCATATGCTGAAGGACTATTTCCGCAATCCTCTTAACTCCTGTTGTTCCCGGGTTTCCGAGGTTGTATATGTCAGTTTTCTGTGATCTGTCATGGATATATAGCATAGAATTTACACAGTCGCTAACATGAACATAGGATTTTCTCTGGGTCCCGTCACCCAGGACCTCAAGCTCTGACTGGTTCTTCTGCAGCTTCCTGATAAAGTCATATATCACACCGTGTGTGGAATTCTTCCCAACAATGTTAGCAAAGCGGAATATGGTGCTTCTGAATCCGTAATAATTGGAATATGCTGTTATAAAACCTTCACAGGACATCTTGGATGCGCCATAACTTGAGATGGGCATGTAGGGGCCATATGATTCAGGTGTTGGGAGGACAGTTGTCTCTCCATAAACCGTGGAGCTGGAGGAGAATAACATCTCTTTGACATCCTCCTTCCTCATGAATTCAAGCAGCCTGAATGTAGCCTCCACATTATTCCTGTAATCTATGCCAGGGTCTCCGGCTCCGTTCTTAACATCAGAGTTCGCCGCAAGATGGATGACAACATCAAATTTTCCAAGTCCCCTGTATGAATCGGACTGTGCAAGATCCCCCTGGTGAAGGGAGAAGTGTTTGTCCTCTTCATATTTCCGGAGATATCTGTTGTCGACATTTGAGAAGTTGTCAAATACAGTTACCTCGTTGTCTCTGATAAGGGTTTCAAGCATGTTCGAGCCAATAAACCCCGCCCCTCCCGTGAGGAGAATACGTTTTCCCTTCATAGTTGACCAGTGGGATCAAGAGCTACTTGGGTAATAAATCATTTGAGCCAGGTAGAGCTTTCTAAACAAACCATAAATGAATGGTAAAAGATTTACTGATAAAACTCATAGTCATAAAGAACCATGACTTCTGCTCCTGGATCCTGTTCCCTGACTTTTGTAACACTGCTCTTCGCTGTCTTCAGTGAATCAGCATAACAGAGGGCAAATCCAGCTGACGCATCTCTTATAGCGAATATTGTGCTCTGTGCAAGTGAAGGGAAGAATCTGTCCACAGATTTGGAGAATATGGAATACAGGACGAGCTCACCTCCGGAAAGATCAACCTGAGTGATAACACCTATAACCCTGTTCTCCTCCATGAGGTTTATTCTTCTCTTTACAGACATATATGGAACATTAAGGGCGGCAGCGATATTTGATATAGACATCCTAGGGTCTTTTTTCAGCAGTTCTATGATTTTGAAATCAAGGTCCCGTATGTTCATGGAAATCCTTGGAGGGGGCGGCATGTATCTCATCACCGGGGGTCCAAGTACCTCAGTCGCTCTGGCAATTTTCTGGTTCAGTTCCTCCCTGGAAGCACCAAGGAAACCGTAGAGCGTTATTTCCTCAAGGCAGTTCAGTTTGAGGGAGATCTCTCCATCATACTGTTTTTCTGTCTTGAACGCTGCAAATTCCTCCATTTTCCCATATATCCGCTGGTTTACGTGAAGGAAAAAGTTTTTGATTATACCATCTTCAATGAGCTTGTTCATTCTGTAATTTAAAACCTGGGCTGAAATTCCCAGATCTGAAGCAATCTGTCTCTGGGACACCCTTCCGTTTTTGAGAAGGTTAAAGACTATCCGTTTGTCGGTCTGATCCATGCAAATGCCATTAACCAAATTCTGAATTAAATATTTCGCAATGCCTCCAGAAGATTAGGTTCAGGGTCAAGTTATTATGCTACAGTTTCCTAGTGACTTCATGGAATCTTCAGAGAACAGCCAGGGAGAAAAGGAAAAAAGCTGCGGCATTGTTACTTTCAGGGTTAGGGAAAATGTAAGGGAATATCTGTTTCTGGAGCGATCACAGGGTTTCCTTGACTACACAAAGGGGCACATCGAAAACGGGGAGACTGATCTTGAGGCTGCCATAAGGGAGACTCGTGAAGAATGCGGGTTGAGCCCAAAAATAATTGAGGGATTCAGGGAAGTAATGAATTACAGATACAGGAGATCTGGAAAAACAAGTGATAAAGAGGTTGTGATGTTTCTAGGCGAAGTTGAGCCAAGATCTCAGGTGAGAATATCCGATGAACACATTGGGCATGTATGGTTGACCTATCAAAAGGCAATGGAGTCACTGACATTCAAGAACCAGAGAGACCTACTGGAAAAGGCCGAAAGGTTTCTCAATGGCAGTTGAAGATAAGTTATGGCTGATCCATTGCAATCAGATAAACAATGGTCATAATTCATCATCATAGCCGCCATAAGAAAGAGGGGATTCTCCATTTCTGAATATTTTAATACCACCTGTAATCAATTCTGTTCACCCATATTTAAATAGTTAAAGACGATACAATTCATAATCATGGAAAATGTGGAGCTTATTCCTGAATTAACACCTTCAGCATTAAAGGTATTTGATTTCATCAGGTCAAGAAAAATAGCCAGGCTGAATGAGATAATGGAATTTACTGGCCTTTCAAAGCGTTCTGTGCTATACTCCATTGAAATGCTTAAAGGGATGGGATTCGTTGAGGCACAGATCTGCATGACTGATACGAGAAGAAGATTTTACTGCTTTAGATCCGTTAAATAATGTATAGAGCAGCACAGATTACACTTAAAAGTGATACAGCAATCTCCTCATGATGAATCTAAGCGACAAAGTCAGATTGGGCAATCTGGATCTGAAGAACAGGATCGTAATGGCCCCAATGATCTCAAATCTTGCCAATCCTGATGGGAGCACCAACGAGAACCATATTTCCTACCTTGAGCAAAGGGCGAGAGGTGGCGCAGCCCTTATAATAACAGAATATTCATACGTCAATGACAGAAACGCCCGTGGTTCAAGAAATGAGATGGGCATATACAATCCAGATCACATTCCAAAGTTCAGGAGACTGACAGAAAGAATACATCTTCACAATTCAGCTATATTTGCCCAGCTTGTCCACGCTGGCGGGAAGGCATTCCTGGAAACAAATAGAATGTCAGCATATGCACCATCTTCAGTGGATTACGCAGGTACAAACCCCGCAGAGATGACTCTTGATGACATCGAGCAAGTGATAGGAGATTTCGAGAAGGCTGCAAAGATAGCAGAACATTCCAATTTTGACGGCGTGGAGATACATGGAGCACACGGGTACCTTGTGCAGGAGTTCCTTTCACCCTCCCTGAACAGAAGATCCGACAGATACGGTAATGACTTTAATGGGAGAATCAGATTCGCTCAGGAGATAATAGATTCCATCAGAGACAGTACTTCCCTTAATGTGGGAATAAGACTGAGCCTCTATGAGGACGACCCCGATGGATACGGTCCGGATTACGGGCTAAAGGTGGCTGAATCCCTTAAGGGTATAGACTATGCCCACTTCTCTGCCGGAAGATTTGCACCTCCAGGATCATCCTCTTCTTTCTACTCCGGAAAGACCCACATTTACAGGAAACTTCCAAGAAAACCATCGGTTACGACAATAGTGGTAGGTTCTGTCACAGACAGAAATGATGCTGTTGAGATTCTTGGAAAGGCTGATCTTGTGGCTGTTGGCAGGGCTATGTTAGCAGACCCTGAGTTTGCCTCAAAAATAATAAGAAGTTCCAGCACAGTCAGGCCATGCATAAGGTGCAACCAGGCCTGCAGAGATCTTGGATACGGAGAAGTCAGATGTACAGTAAACCCTGATCTGGGTCTTGAAGCAACATCTGTATGGGATCTTAGACTGGAAGGGATGGAAATTGACATAGGGGGAGCAGGTGTCAAAGGATTGGAGGCAGCAGTATTTGCCGCGTCAAGAGGTGCCTCTGTTACAATTTACGAAAGGGACAGGCAGATAGGGGGCCAGCTCCTGAGCATTTCAGATCCTGAGAAGAGGCTAGAATTTCTCACACTCATATCCTATTATCAGAAGATGATTGAAAAATATGGAATTGTCATGAAAGTCGGTCAGGAACTTAATGGAGAAGGAATTGTCTGCAATCCGGATACAGTTTACCCAGATCTTCCAGATAAGGATGAGATCAGGATAGATTCCAACATATACAAGTACCACGACCAGGCTTTGAAGATGGCTGGAGAGGGAAGAAAGGTAATAATGTCAGAAAGAAGCCTTTCCAGTTTGGACAGAGTAAGGAGGGATGGATTTTCAGAGAAGGCAATTTCTGCAGGAATAGTTATTTCGAAAGAACCTATGAAAAACCCAGATGTCTTTAGAATGCAGAGGTTTCAGTACGATATCAGGTCCGCCATGATATCAGGCAGGAATGCCGTAATTACTTATATGGCTGAAAAATATGATTAAAATTAAGGATCAAAGAGGAACCAACCTATAACAACATTATGGTTCCATATCATTTCTTGTCTGCCTCTTCCTTTCCTGCCTTTCCCTGACATGAGTTAGATCAAGTGCCTCCTCCGGAGTGGGTTCAAATGTCTCTGATATCTTTTCTCCAACAAATTCAGGGGGTATGTTATCAACTAAAAAAACATCGGATGTCGCTCTGTAAACATTTATTCCTGACTTTATCAGGGCTTTTGTGTTAACTGGAACAACAGCTGGGGCCTCTATGTGAAACAGCCCTGAAATATATGCCTGGCGTGGTGTCAGGGAAAGATGAACCCAACTCTTGTCTGAAGGGCTTATACCAGTCTCCCGTATAAATTCCAGTTCCTCATCTGTAGTCTGGTAATAGAGTATTTCAGGAATATCATCAGCTGGAAGATCATCAAGATTAACAGGTATTGTATGGCCGTATGTTGCCCTTATTTCCTCCTTTTCATTGATCTGATACCTCTCCTTTGGGTCTGTTTTTACCAGTGCCTCTAGATGAAAGGGTGTAAGCCACCAGAAACTCTTCTTCTGGGCCCTGATTACTGTGGCAACTGAATATAACTTCACCCATCCATGGTCATCCATCCTGACACCATAGTTTTCAGGGAAATGCCTGAGCATACCTGCAAGTATCCTGCCAACGCCTTCAATTTCACCACCCTTCATCAGGAGCCGCCCTCTTGATCCACAAACAGTGCACTCCTCACCACGGAAAGGGCCATCCTTCTGACAGTTTCTGAGTTCCTCTATCATTTATTTCACCTATCCAGTACCTTTGCCAGATCCCGGGCAACAGATATGGAACTGAATTCTCCGTCGATTGTATCAGTCACCCAGAGTCCATCGGATACAGCTGAAATCTGGCTCTGGGATCCGGATGCAAATACCCCATGGATTGCGGTGACATATATCCGGCCGGCAGACTTCAATTTTAGAAGGCCAATTGCCTTAATTATAGTGCCGCCAGTGGATATTATGTCATCAACAAGAAGGATGTTTTTCCCAGAGAAATCATCGTCTGGGAGGCTCATTTGAACTGTTCTGGAATCAATTCTCTTCTTCTCAATGTAGAGTGCCCTTGATCCAATACGTTCAGCCAGTTTCTTTGCCCGGCTAAAACCTCCATCATCCGGAGATATTACAATGTCTATTTTCCTGTCTCTGAAAAAGTCTCCAAGGGAGTCTATAACCTCCACATTTGTGAATGGTTTAGAGGCAAATCCAACGGTGGCAGTATCATGTATTTCAACACAAATGATCTCATCAGCCCAGTTCTCCATGGTTTTCAGAACTGCCCTGGAGGAGACACTCTCCCCGGGCTTGTATATCATGTGCTGCCTTGCATAACCGTAATATGGAATTACAAGCCTCACAGTCGATGCTCCATTTTCCTTTGATGAGTTGATAAGGAACAGGGTCTCAAGGATATCGGAATCACTTCTTGTATTTCCAATCACAATAACATCCTGGCCTTTCATGTCGGACTCTATCCTGACATAAAGCTCGCCATCCGGGAATCTCCTGGTGCTGCAGCCCGAAAGCCTGGCCCCAAGAATATCGGATAGTTTCCTTGCAAGTCCGATGGAGGAATTTGATGCCACAATTAACATGAATAAGAGGTTATTGCAGGTTTCTTAATATTTTTGTTCACATTCATTATGATCTGTATCTGGATTTGCCAGTTTTGGTTCTGTATTTATATGAACAATGAATTTACCTGCATGGCACCAAAAGTATGGTATGACGGTAAACTTGTTGACGAGTCAGAGGCAAAGGTCCCTCTCCTTAACCACTCCCTACAGTATGGGAGTGGTATTTTTGAGGGCATTCGGGCATACAGGACAGGTTCAGGGCTGTCTGTATTCAGGCTATCCGATCATGTCAGGAGATTCCTGAATACAGCCAGGATATACCGGATGAACATAGGAAGAACAGAAAATGAGATTTCCGACGCTATACTTGACACAGTAAGGGCAAACGGCCCTGAGGAATGTTATATCAGGCCATTTGCATTCTTCAATTCTGAGAGTGTATCCCTGGTAACTGATGGAATGAAGGTAAGCCTTGCAGTCATGACGGTGAAGATGGCTGGGTATTTCCAGGAAAAGGTAGAGAAAGGGATCAGATGCAAGGTTTCATCCTGGAAGAGGATAAATTCTTCAATACTTCCCGTTGAGGCAAAGGCTAGCGGCAATTACCTCAATTCAATACTTGGAAGCATGGATGCACGCACATCAGGGTATGACGAAGCTATATTCACCTCCGGGGATGGGTATGTAGCTGAAGGGGCTGGCCAGAACATTTTCATTGCAAAAAATGGAGAAATTGTGACACCGGGTGCTGAATCAGCAATTCTAATGGGCATAACGAGGGACTCTGTCATTAAGATAGCAAGGGACAAAGGCTTCAATGTAAACGAGCGGCTCATTCTTCGGGATGAGATCTACAGCGCAGACGAAGTATTCTTTGCAGGTACGGCGGCCGAAATAACACCAATAGTTTCTGTTGACGGTATAAAGATCGCAGATGGAAAACCCGGAAAAATTACAAAGGAAATTCTCAGCGAATATAGCTCAGTTGTTCATGGAAAGAATGAGAAATATCAGAAGTGGCTGTATTCGGTCTGAAGTTAAGATTCAGTGGAGCCTTCATTCTGGATAAACCACAGGCAGAGATCTGTTTATCCAGTTTGCCATGCCCCCCACAACAGTGGCAGCATGGAATCCGTTATCACTGAGATAAAGTGCAGCTGCCTCACTTCTATTTCCATGTGCACACACGATGGCATACTTCTTGCTCCTGTCAAGTGAGTTCACAAGATTCTGTACATCTGACATGGGGACATTTTTTGCTCCCTCTATCATTCCGTAATTCAGCTCATAGGGTTCTCTGACATCGATAATCTCCCACTCTCCCATCTCGCTCTCAAGAACATCCGGTTCAATTTCGATGAGCCTTGCAATTGGAAGGTTTTCATCCGCCCACTCCTTAAGATCATCTGAAATTGCAATTATAGGCTCTATCTTGTGTGCTTTCAACTCATTCAGTGCCTTGTCAGAGACAACGCTGTTGTTAGACACAAGAACAACCTGAAGATCCTGCCCATTAAGCCAGTCGCTGACAGCTTTGCCCCATCCCCATGAATTGTAAGGGGCGCTGACAGAGGACGGAATATGAGCTCTGGAAAATTCTCTGGCAGTACGTGTGTCTATGACCACAGCATCTCCCGAGGCAACCTTTTCATTAATTTCAGCCAGTTTTGAGTTCATTTTGACGATCCTGTGATATTTCTCTCTCTAATAATCCTGACTCCTTCTGGCTCAAGCTTCCTGAATCTGCTCTGGAATTTCCAGAAATCCTCTTCGTTCTTAAATGAGAGGAACCTGTTGTTTCTTCTTTCGAAACCGATGGTGGAGAACTGGGACCCCGACATGAATATTCCACCACACTTTGAGGCACCATAATGTGCCGGATACAGTAAGACTGAATCCGGCAAACCCATAAGTTTCTGAAGGCTTCTGAATGAGTTTGCAGACATGCCTCTCTCCTCTTCCGGAGTGAGTGCAAGATCGGACCTTCCAACATCCCCGGCAAATAGAAGATCACCGCAGAAAACTGCAAGAGGGTCGGAACTCCTAGACCTGTCAGTGAGTATTATGGATACACTCTCTGAAGTGTGCCCAGGAGTATCTATTATCCTGAAGTCCAGCTGCCCCAGATGAATCTCCTGGAGTTTGGAGGAAGGCTCAAAATGGAATGACACCGGTGAAGATTGGCCCATGACAACGGGTGCACCAGTCAGATCCGATATTTCGTGTGCACATGATATGTGGTCCGCATGCAGGTGCGTTTCTATGACCCACTTCAGCCTTAGCCCCATGTCCTGCAAATCCAGTATGTATCTTTCAGAACCAATCTCATTAAGAGGGTCGATAAGGACTGCTGCTCCAGATACCTGGTCTCCGACAGCATAAGACAGACATCCATGGATACTGTCATCGTAAATTTTCATTCTCATTTTATCATGCCTTAGGGAGGAAATAATCAGGCTTAAAAATCTTTTAACAGCCATTTAATAG